>CANNKR010000010.1 GCA_947504615.1 Gemmatimonadota bacterium
AAGGGCAAGAGTCGCGCCCAGGATCAGGGGAACGGCACGGGTTACAGTCGCAACGAGATCAAGACCGAGGGCCGCAGTTACCCCCGCAGCAATCCACGGGGCGATCCACGGGGCGATCCACGGGGCGATGAGCGGGGCGATCCACGGGGCGATGCGCGGGGCGAATCACGCCGTCGGGCGGACGAGCGCCTCGATGTTCGCATGGGACGTCGGGATGATCGCTACGACCGGCGCGATGAGCGCTACGACCGGCGCGATGAGCGCTACGATCGGCGGGCCACGTACCACTTCAACGATCGCGACTTCCGTCAGCGCGACCTGCTGGCCATCACCGCCTGGTTCCGCGGTTCGCGCGGTGCGCTGGTATTCGGCTCGCGCGACCAGTACGTCCGACGGGACCGCTATGACTTCCGTCCCGGCATCTTCCTGTCGTCGATGCTCTTTGCCCGCCTCGAGATCCTGCCGTACGATCTCGACCTCGAGCTCGGTCTCCTGCCGTGGTATCTCGAGCGCCGACTCTATGGGCGGACGGTGCTGATCATCGATCTGCGCACGCGGCTGGTGGTCGACGTGTACGACATCGACTGGTAGGCCGGAGTCCGTTTTCCGGCCCCAGCCTATCGCCGATACGAGGCCAGGGTCGATCCCATCGCGTCCATGGCGACCTTGGCCCGCCACCGGTCCTTGCCGTTGTAGATGAAGGAGAACGCCAGCGATTCCCCGCTCATGGACGTGACGTAACCACCCAGTGACGCGACGTCATTGGTCGTCCCGGTCTTGGCGTGCAGGTTGCCCATCGCTGGCGTGTACTTCATGCGGCGGCGCAGTGTCTCGGTGCGCCCGGCCACCGGCAGGGACTGCTCCAGGACGTCGTGCCACGGCGCCTTGGCGGCGTAGGCCAGGAGCTGCACCATGGCGCGCGGCGTCACCCGGTCAGCGGTTGACAGTCCGCTGCCATCGGCGGCGTAGACGTCCGTCGGCAGCACGCGCGCCTTTTCCCACAGGAAACGTCGCAGCAGCGTGTTGGCGTTCTCCGCCGAACCCACCACGCCGACGCTGCGCGCCGCGTTGCGGAAGAGCATCTCGGCGAAGTGGTTGTTGCTCTCGCCGTTCATCGTCGTGACGAGTTCGCCCAGTGTCGCCGAGGGAAGGACGGCCACACGCGGGGCGCCACTCGACGCCTTGCCCAGACGCACCTGGTCGTCCACGACGATCCCCTGGGCCTCGAGGGCCGCGCGGAATGCCGCCGTGGTCATCAGGGCGGGATGCTCGGCGACCACCTGGATGCTGGTACCCTTCCCGGCCGCGCCGACCGTGCCGCGAACCTCGATGCCGGTCTCGGTCTGCCGTACGCGAATACGCGCGCCACGACCGCTCACGACCTTCACGCTGTTCACGACCGTGAGGCCAGACAGTGCGGGTTCAAAGCTGATGGCGGCGACGTTGCCTGCGGCCTTCACCCGAACGGTCAACAGGTTCTCGTTGTACGAAAGCGCGGAGACGCGGGCCGCGTAGCGCGCGCCGAGGTAGCGCGAGCGCCATCCTTCGGGGACCTGACGATCCTCGAAGGCGCTGGCATCGCCGACGATATCGCCGGAGACTCGACGTACGCCCGCCTGCCACACGAGCCGCGCGATGGCGGCCATCGGCGTCTCGCCGGAAGTGCCATCGGCAAAGCGGCGGCTGAACGAAGGATCGCCGGCGCCGCGGAGGACGAGGTTGCCGCGCAGGACGCCATCACTGCCCAGCGCCCCCTCGCGCAGCACTTCCGTGGTGAAGCGGTGGTCAGAACCGAACCGCTCGAGCGCCACCGCCGACGTGAACAACTTCATGGTGCTGGCCGGCAGCAACTGACGGTCGGCATTGCGGGCAAAGAGGGTGTCTCCGCTCGCCAGCGAGACCACGGCGACGCCCCACGCCCCGCCGCGTGATGCGCGATCGAGGATGGAGTTGAGATCATCGGTCAGCTGGAGCGCCCCGCGGGGCGCGGTGTAGCCGATGGAGGTCGGGGCAGGCGATTTCGTCTTCTTGGAGACCATGCGCACCGGCGTCTTGGCCGGCCGACGTCGCTTGGCACCGGCGCGGTGCGCCGTCGTGCTTCCCGCCTTGTTCGCCAGGGCGCGCACGGAGGCCACGGCCGGGTTGGCCTGGGCGGGCGTGCTCGTCGACACGGCGGCGCAAGCCAAGACGGCGGCGCACCAGTGTCGGAAGCGAACGTGGCGGGTCAATGACGGCATCAGCGTGGGGGCTCCCAGCGGGGAGAAGGGCGGCCCGGGAGGCGACCGCCCCTCGTGCTAGACCTTCAGTATCAGGTTTCGGCGGTACAGGACCGCCAGTACAGCGTACCAGAACAGGACGAAGCAGATGGCGAAGGCCAGCGAGGCGTCCCGGGGCTCCAGCCACGAGGCGAACACTGACTTGTACACCGCCGCCTGCACGGATATTTGCTTGCCGTCGTACGGAACCATCCACAGGGAATAGATGATCCGGGCCATGGCTCCCGATCCCACGAAGGCGACGATCGGGTTCACTCCATATATGACGAGCGGACGGGTCCACCAAGTAACACCCTGGACGTCGATAATCCATGTGATCGTGGCGATGGCCACCGAGGCCATCCCGGCCGTGAAGACGACATACGAACTGGTCCAGAGCCCCTTGTTGATGGGAAACGACCAGTGCCACATCAGGCCGACCATCATCAGGAGGGCGCCGACGGCGAACATGGCGTTCAAGCGCTCGACGAGCGGGCGCTCCTTCTGGGCAATCCACCGCCCGCACAGCACGCCCATCATGGCGGTGCCGATGGCCGGGATGGTGGAGAGCGGTCCCTCCGGATCCCAGGTCTTTGTCCCCTTCCAGAGGTGTCCGTCGAGGAGCGCACGGTCGAGCCAGGCCGCCAGGGTGCGTGACGGATCGTCGAGGCACAAGGCGCCCATGGCGCAGCCTCCCGGAACCGGCAGGAGGGTCATGGCGAACCAGTAGCCGAAGAGGATCACCGCCAGCATGCCGACGATCTGCTTGACCGAGGCGCGCAGGGTGAGCAGTCCGGCGCATGCGTAGGCCACGCCGATGCGTGGCAGCACGCCGGGAATGCGCAGTTCGGTGAAGCGGGCCAGCGGGTAGTACGGGAAGGCGGCGAGCGCCCAGCCGATGAGGACGATCAGGGCCCCGCGGCGGAGCACCTGCCGGCGGAGGTCGGCGTCACTGGCGCCGCGCGCGCGCCGGACGGAGAGCGACAGGTGGGTGGTGATGCCGACGATGAACAGGAAGAACGGAAAGATCAGGTCGGTGGGTGTCCACCCGTTCCACGAGGCGTGCTCGAGCGGCGGGTAGATGGCGCCCCAGCTGCCGGGGTTGTTCACGAGGAGCATGCCGGCGACGGTCAGTCCCCGGAAGACATCCAGGGCGACGAGGCGTTCGGGCGTCTTGGAATCGGCCATGGGGCTCCGCAACGGGGATTCGGGAATGTGGGCGCGTGGCTGGCGGATGTCTACCGTCGGGTGGGGGGGAATGGCAAAGGGCGAACCGTGCGGTTCGCCCTTGGTGTGATGGAGTGGCTGAAATCAGCCGATCCGCACATTCCCGAACAGGAAGAGGAATGCCACGAGCGTGCAGGCCGCGATGAAGAGCGGCCCCACGAACAGCGCCTTGAACAGCTTGTGGTCGTACTTGAGGTGCATGTAGAACAGCACGACGATCGAGAACTTGATGGCCGACATCGCGAGCAGCGCGGGCACGAACCCCTTGCTGGCGACGAGCGACGGGATGTAATACGCCCAGACTTCGACGATAGTGATGAGCGTCAGCCACAGCGCCACCCACTTGTACTGCTTCCAGGTGGGATGCTCGTGCGCGTGATCGGCGTGGGCGCGATCGGAGGACATGGTCGGCGGCCCCTTACTTGATGAGGTAGACGAGCGTGAAGATCGCGATCCAGACGACGTCGACGAAGTGCCAGTACAGCGCGCTGATGTCGACGATGATGGCGTCTTTGGGACCGAGCCCGCGCTTGAGGTCGATGAACAACAGCGACATGAGCCAGAGGACGCCCACCGCGACGTGCGTGCCGTGGAAGCCGGTGAGCGTGAAGAACGACGTGCCGAACAGGTTGGTCCTGATGGTCAGCCCTTCATGGACGAACGACGTGAACTCGTAGGCCTGGAAGCCAAGGAACGCCGCACCCAGCAGCGCGGTGGCCAGCAACCAGGTCTTGGACGACCCGAGCAGTCCCTCGTAGCCTGGCTTGCCCTTGTTCTCGACGGCGGCCAGGGCGAGCACCATGGTCAGCGACGACATGAGCAGCACGAAGGTCGACGCGGTGGTGACGGGCATGTTCAGGATGGGCTTGAACACCTGACCGGCCGGTGACGTCCACGCCTCGTGCGGCAACGGTCCGACGAGCGACCGTCCCTTGTAGACGAGGTAGGTGGAGATGAGCGATGCAAAGAGCATGCATTCCGACCCGATGAACGCCCAGATGGCGATCTTCCGGTTGTCGAGGCCGGTGGTCGTGTAGTGCGTGTGTTCGTGCGCCTCGTGGGCGCCAGAAGCAGTTGCGGGAGCAGAAGCCACGGTCATGGTCTCCGGGGGTTACTCGAGAGGGCTCGTGAGCCACGCGTACAGCGAGCCCACCAGGAAGGCGCCACCGCCGATCATCATGGCCATGGCCAGCGGGAACTTGCCGGCGTGCAGCACGATCATGCCGCTGAACATGACGATGATGCCGAGCGCGACCATGAACGGCTTGATCGTGTTGAACGGCATGGGAATGCCGAGTTCGGCCGCCGTGCGCCGCTCGGTTTCCTCGTGAATCGGCACCGCGTGAGCCTCGGTGATCGCCGCCGCGTCCGCGTGCGAGTGCTCGAGGCCGGCGGTGCGCTCCGGGGACTTGAGGTCCCACATGGGGTACCGCGAGGTGACCTCGGGGATCTGCGCAAAGTTGTAGTCGGGCGGCGGCGAGGGGATGGACCACTCGAGCGTTGGCGCCCCCCACGGATCGTTGCCGGCCA
This sequence comes from Gemmatimonadota bacterium, assembly GCA_947504615.1. Classification (GTDB taxonomy): domain Bacteria; phylum Gemmatimonadota; class Gemmatimonadetes; order Gemmatimonadales; family Gemmatimonadaceae; genus PNKL01. The sequence continues at coordinate 5,013 of CANNKR010000010.1, forward strand.
GCGCACCGACCTTGCGGCTGCGGAAGAAGTTGAATGCGAAGATGAGCCCGGCGACCACCAGCATGTACGTGCCGGCCGTCGACATCAGGTTGAACAGGTCCCAGCCCTGACCGGCGTCATACGTATAGATGCGCCGGGGCATGCCCAGCATGCCGCTGAAGTGCATGGGGAAGAACGTGAGGTTCAGGCCGATGAAGTTGAGCCAGAACTGCCACGACCCGAGCGTCTCGTTCATCAGCCGCCCGGTGATCTTCGGGAAGTAATGGTAGATGCCCGAGAAGATGCCCATCATGGCGCCGCCGTAGAGCACGTAATGGAAGTGCGCCACCACGAAGTAGGTGTCGGTCTGCTGCATGTTCGACGGCGGCGACGAGTGCATGACGCCCGAGATGCCACCGATGGTGAACATGGCAATGAGCCCGATGGCGAACTTCATCGACGTCGGGAAGCGGAGCGAACCGCCATACATCGTGGCGATCCAGTTGAAGATCTTCACGCCCGTCGGCAGGCCGATGAGCATCGTCGCCATGGAGAAGATCGAGTCGGCCACCGGGCCCATGCCGACGGCGAACATGTGGTGCGCCCACACGCCGAAGCCGAGGAAGCCGATCATGATGCCCGAGTAGGCCATCACGTTGTAGCCGAACAGCGGCTTGCGGCTGTGCGTCGGGAGCACTTCCGACACGAGGCCGAACGCCGGCAGGATGAGGATGTACACCTCGGGGTGGCCGAACACCCAGAACAGGTGCTGCCAGAGCAACGGGTCACCGCCGGCCTGCACCTGATAGAAGTTCGTGCCGAAAAAGCGGTCGAACTGCAGGAAGAAGAGCGCGGCCGTGATCACCGGAAAGGCGAGGATCACGAGGAACTGCACGACGAACGACATCCACGTGAACATCGGCATGCGCATGAGCGTCATGCCCGGCGCGCGCAGGTTGATGATCGTCGTGATGAAGTTGAAGGCGGCGGCCAGCGACGAGATGCCGAGGATCTGCAGGCCGAGGACCCAGAAGTCCATGTTGAAGCCGCCCGAGTACGTCGGGCCGGAGAGCGGAGCGTAGCCGAACCAGCCGCCGTTCGGGGCCACGCCGAAGAAGATCGGGAGCGTGATGAACAGGCCGCCGAGCGCGTACACCCAGTACGAGAAAGCGTTGAGCCGCGGGAAGGCCACGTCCCGTGCGCCGATCTGCAGCGGGATGAGATAGTTGAAGAAGGCCGCCGACAACGGCATCACGACGAGGAACACCATCGTCGTGCCGTGCATCGTGAACAGCTGGTTGTACGTCTCGGCCGACACGACGCTCAGGTTCGGCCGGGCCAGCTGGGTGCGGATCAGTGCGGCCTCGAGGCCGCCGACCAGCAGGTAGAAGAGGGCGGTGTAGAGGTAGAGGACGCCGATCCGCTTGTGATCGACGGTGGTCACCCAGCTCCAGAGGCCGGTCTGCCCTGGTGACGCGTCGTGCACAGGCGCGCTCGCCGGGGCGGCAGTGGTGGTTGCCATGGGTTCGGATTCTCCGGGGGCTACTTGAGGGACAACAGGTAGGCGACGACGTCAGCGATCTGCTTGTCGTCGAGCCCGCCGGCCGTGACTTTCTGCTTCATGAGCGCGTTGTACTCGCCGGTCCCGAAGGTCGGCATGATGCTGCCCGGTTTCATCAGCGGCGCGTTCTTGATCCAGAGGGCGAGCGTCCGTGCGTCCGTGCGGAAGAGGCCGGCGGCGAAGGTGTGCCGCGTGCCGAAGTGCGTCAGGTTTGGACCCTTCGCCTGGTCGTCGTTGAGGTACTGCGTTTCACCCTTGATGTTGTGGCAGGTGAGGCAGGGCGCCTTGGCGACGTTGGTGACGATCTCGCGCCCCGCCTTCGGATCACCCGCGGCGAGCAGGGCGTCGTCGAACCTGGTGGCTGGGAGCGGCGTCGAGGGGAGCGTGAACGCCTTCATCTTCTCCAGCGGGAATACCCACGCTTCGGGGGCCGGCGCGGGGGTCGCGGTGGCGGTCATCCCGGGCATCCCGGGCATCCCCGCCATCTTCACCGGCACCTTGGCTGCGCCCTTGGTCGATGTATCGGGGGCAGGCATCGCCGCGGGGGATCCTGCAGCGGCCGTCTTCTGGTGGGCCACCCACTTGTCGAACTCCGCCGGGGTGACGGTGAAGGCGCGGAACCGCATGTTCGCGTGGCTCGAGCCACAGTATTCCACGCAGGCGCCGTTCCACGCGCTCGAGGTCAGGTCAGCCTTTGGCGTGAACCAGAGGTAGTTGGTCTTGTTGGCAATGAGGTCACGCTTGCCCCCCATCTGCGGAATCCAGAACGAGTGCAACACGTCGCGCGTGCGCAACGAGAAGTTCGCGGTTCGGCCGATCGGGAGGTACAGCTCGTTGGCCGTCACGATGCCGTACTGCGGATATCGGAACTCCCACCACCATTGGTGCCCGATCACCTCGATCTGCACGGCGCCATCCGGCGCCTTGCGCTGCGACTCGAAGATGGTGCGGACCGTCGGCACGGCGAGAAAGACGAGGATCAGCGCCGGAATGACCGTCCAGGTGATCTCGAGGGCGGCATTGCCCTGGATCTGGCGCGGCGCGGGTCCGCCTTCACGGCGACGGAACTTGAAGATCGTGTACACGAGGACCACTTCGACGACCACGAACACGATCGTCCCGAGGAGCATCATGCGGTCCCACAGGAACACCGCCCCGTCATTGAGCTCGGTGTGGTGGCTGAACGTGGAGTTTGGGTAGTCTCCACCACATGCGGAGAGCGCCAGCAGGACGAGCGCCAGCACGGCGACCGTCGGAAACCGGCGCAGATGCAGCTTTGGCATCAGCGATGACGTTGGGGGTGAGGAAGTCGTGTTTTCCGGGCGACCGGCTCGCGGACGTCAGGAAAACCCCCCAAACCTACCCCGTTTCACTCGGGCGTTCAAGGACGTCCAAGTGAGGGAAAATCTTACAAGTCATTGCCGGGGCGGCGATTGCCGACCGCGAGTCGCCGCGATGGGACGCGCTACTCGGGGGCCAGTTCGATCTCGACGCCGTGGTCCTTCTTGACCTTGCGCTGCGCCATGTCGATGGCCGTTCGGAGGGCCGCCACCTGTTCGCGATAGGCGCGAACCTTGGTCAGGTCGCCGCCGCCGCGCCCGGCGACGAGGATCATCGTCGACACCTGGTCGGCGATCATCCCGAACTGCCCCTTGAGTGACCCCACCAAGGGCGCGGCCATGCGCTTGAGTTGCATCGGCATGACGCCGAGCGGTTTCTTGGCGTTCACTTCCATGGCCATGCGCTCGACCATGCCGTGGATGCTCTGGAGGGTGACCAAGGCCTCCTCGAGGGTCTTCATCTTCGAGGCGCCGGCGCCGTCGAGCTTGATGCTGGCCATGGGGTAGACACCCAACAGAAAGAGACAGAGTGCAACAGAGTCCGACAGAGTGATAATAGCACAAGGCGGAAGGCGCCGTATCTGTCGGACGCTGTGGTACTCTGTCGTTTTCTGTCGTTTTCTTCTGTAGTTACACCATCTTCCGCGGATCCAGCGCCTGGTCCAGCTGCTCCCGCGTCAACAACTTCTGCTCCAGGACCAGTTCGTAGACGCCGCGCCCCGTGGCCAAGGCCTCTTTGGCCACCTCCGTGCACGCCTCGTAGCCGATGACCGGCACCAGCGCCGTCACGATGCCCACCGAACGCTCCACGAACTCGCGCAGCCGGTCCGGATTCGCGGTGATCCCGACGATGCACTTGGTCCGCAGGATCTGCACCGCCGCCGTCATCGTGCGGATGTTCTGCAACAGCCGGAACGCGATGATCGGTTCGAACACATTCAGCTGCAGCTGTCCACCCTCGGCGGCCATCGTGACCGTCATGTCTCCACCGACGACGTCGAAGCAGACCTGATTGACCGCCTCGGGGATCACGGGATTTACTTTGCCCGGCATGATGCTCGAGCCTGGCTGCATCGGCGGCAGGTTGATCTCGCCGAACCCGGTGCGCGGCCCCGACGAGAGCAGCCGCAGGTCGTTGCAGATCTTGCTGAGCTTCACCGCGCAGCGCTTGAGCACTCCGGAGAGCTGCACGAAGGCGCCGGTGTCTGATGTCGCTTCCACCAGGTCGGGTGCGGTGATCAGTGACAGCCCGGTGATCGTACTGAGATGCGCCCGCACGGCCTCGGGATAGCCGGCCGGGGCGTTGATCCGGGTGCCAATGGCCGTGGCTCCCATATTGATTTCGCGAATGAGCGCCTGCGCTTCGCCCAGGCGATCGATGTCCTCTGCGATGGTATGCCCGAACGCGGCGAACTCCTGACCCAGCGTCATCGGGACGGCGTCCTGCAACTGCGTGCGTCCCATCTTCACCAGCTCCCGGAACTCCTCCCCCTTCACCAGGAAGGCCTCGACCAGTTCGCGCATCCCGTCGCGCAATCCGTTGATGCTGGCGTGGAGCGAGAGCTTGACCGCCGTCGGATACACGTCGTTCGTGCTCTGCGACCTGTTGACGTGGTTGTTGGGATGGCAGTGGTCGTAATCGCCACGTTTCCTGCCCAGCAGTTCGAGCCCGCGGTTGGCAATGACCTCGTTGGCGTTCATGTTGGTGGAGGTCCCGGCGCCACCCTGGATCATGTCCACGAGGAAATGCTCGTGGTGTCGCCCGGCCTGCAGCTCGCGCGAGGCGGTGACGATGGCATCGGCCACGTCGGCGTCGAGCAGGCCGAGGTCGCGGTTGGCGAGCGCGGCCGCCTCCTTGACCTGCGCGAGGGCGACGATGAGCGCCGGAAACTCGCGCAGCGGGACGCCGGTGATGGGGAAGTTCTCGAGCGCACGCAGCGTCTGCACGCCGTAGAGCACCGCATCGGCGACATCACGTTCGCCCAGCAGGTCGTGTTCGCGCCGCGTGGAGTTCCCGCCGAACCCGATGGCGCGCCCGCGTCCGCTGAGCGTGGCGCTGGCGCCCCTGAGCCGCTGGGCGATGGCGCGGGCAGCCTTGGACAGCAGGGCCGCGTGCAGTTGCGGCGTGTTCTTGAGCAGCGGCGCCAGTTCCTTCATGCGGAACAGCACGGCTTCCGTGGGTTCGAGCACGCGCGCCGTGGTGCCATGATGGGTATCGTCGAGCAGGATGCCCTCGCCGACGACCTCACCTGAGCCCAGCGTGGCGAGGCAGGTGACGGCGCCGTCCTGCGCCAGTTCAATGGCCACGCTCCCCGACAGGATGACGGCGAAGAAGTCCCGCGCATCGCCGACGGAATACAGCACATCGCCCTCGGCGAACGGGGTCGGGGTGCCTGCCTTGGCGAGATTCCAGAGGAGTGTATCGGCGAAGCCGTCGAAGAACGAGACGGTCTTGAGTTGGTCTTGAAGGGACATGGAACCGAGATGTCGGATTTCGGATATCGGGGTCCGAACGCGGATCGTGAGTTCGGAGGGGAATGGGGGATGCCTTGAATTGGCCGAGTGCGCAGCGCTGGGGGAAGGGCACCCGTGGCCGCCCGTGAAATCCCGGCGGAAATGGGACGCTGGAATCCATTCCGGAATCCGGACGCCGGGCTCAGATTCTACACCAGACTCTCACCCCACCCCGATGCTCAATCGCCGCGACTTCCTCGAACGCTCGGCCCTCCTGTCTGCCCTTGGCTTCCTGCCGCGCTCGATCAGTGCGGAGGAGTACGAGGCCGACGTGACGCGCACCGTCCTGCCCGCGCACTTCCGGGCCCGGCCTTGCGTGGTGTCGAGCGCCAATGGCATCAAGGGCGTGCAGCTGGCTTATGACCGAATCGGGAGCGGCGAGGATGCGCTGGATGCGATCATCGCCGGGGTCAACCTGGTGGAGCTCGATCCCACCGACCAGTCGGTCGGGCTGGGCGGGCTGCCCAACGAGGACGGCGTCGTGCAACTCGACGCCAGCTGCATGCACGGTCCGACCCGGCGCGCGGGTGCGGTGGGCTGCCTGGAGGATATCGCCACGCCATCGCTGGTGGCCAAGGCCGTGATGGACTACACCACGCACGTGCTGCTGGTGGGCGAGGGGGCCCGGAAGTTCGCCGTGGCGATGGGGTTCAAGACGCAGAACCTGCTCACGGAGAAGAGCCGTCAGGACTGGCAGCGCTGGAAGTCGCGCCTGAGCAAGACCGACAACTGGCTGGACCACGACGACGACGTGAAGATCAACTGGACACACGGGACCATCAACATGAACGCGGTGACGGCCGCCGGGGACGTGAGTTCGGTGACGACGACGAGCGGCCTTGCGTGGAAGCTCAATGGGCGGCTGGGCGACTCGCCGATCCACGGCGCGGGTCAGTACACCGACAATGACGTGGGCGCCGCGGGCGCCACGGGGCTGGGCGAGATGAACATCAAGGTGTGCGGTGGCTTCCTGACGGTGGAGTTCATGCGGCAGGGGCTGACGCCGGAGCAGGCGGGCCTCAAGACGCTCGAGCGCATGGTGCGGCAGAGCGAGGCGCGCATGCTCGACGACAAGGGGCGTCCGCGTTACGACATGCAGCTGTACGCCGTGGGCAAGGATGGGCGCTATGGCGGCGTGTCCATGTACGAGGGCGCGTCGTTTGCCGTCTGCGACGACAAGGGCGCACGGCTCGAGCGGTGTGCCTTCCTGTTCAAGAACAGCGAGCGGCCGCGCTAGGATGCACGAATCACGCGACGATTTTGCGACCATGGGCCGGCGTGTCCTGACGCCGGTGGCGTTGCTGTTCGTCGTGTACCTGGTTGGGGTCATCGGCTACAAGGTGATCGGCGGGATCGGGCACAGCTGGCTCGACGCGATGTACATGACGACGATCACGCTGACGACCACGGGGTATCGCGAGGTCATCGACATCACCGAACACCCCGCCGCGATGGTTTTTACCATCGTGCTGTTGCTGTTCGGCGCGACCACCGTGGTAATCACGGGCTCGATGATCACGGCCTACGTGGTCGAGGGCGACCTGACGGCGGGCTTTCGGAGGCGGCGGATGCAAAAGCGGATTGATGCGATGCGCGCGCACACCATCGTGTGCGGGGCGGGACAGACGGGCTCGGCGGTGGTGCGGGAGCTGGTGGCGACCGAGCGTCCGTGCGTGGCCATCGAGAGCAGCCCTGAACGGGCGGCGACCTTCGAACGGCAGTTCCCCAACGTCCCGGTGCTGGTGGGCGATTGCACCGAAGACGAGGTGCTGACGCAGGCGGGCATCCCGTACGCCTCTGGCGTGGTGGTCTGCACCGACGACGACAAGGTGGCGTTGGTGACGACCGTGCTGGCACGGCAAATGGCGCCCAAGGCGCGGCTGGTGGCGCGGGCGGTGAACGACAAGGCGGCGCAACGGCTGCGGCAGAGTGGGGCGGACGCGGCCGTGTCGCCGGGGAACATTGGTGGCATGCGCATGGTGAGTGAGTTGCTCCGCCCCGGCGTCGTGACCTTCCTGGACCAGATGCTGCGAGACGAAAATCGCAACCTGCGCATCGAGGAAGTGCGGGTGGAGCAGCGGAGTTCGCTCGACGGCCTGAACGTGCAGGACCTGCGTCTGCACGAGTACGGCACCGGACTCCTGCTGCTGGCGATGCGGACGCGGGACGGAGCGTACCTGTTCAACCCGCCGGCGGAGACGCTCGTTTCAGGCGGCTGTCACCTGATCGTGATGGGCGATCCGCCGTCCGTCATGCACGTGCAGGCGGCGGGAACCGTCGGCTAGCGACCCGGCGCGGGTCCGCTAGCTGGTCTTGAACACGCTGGCCGCGCCGTCCAACTGCTCAGCGGAGCGAGAGAGCTGCGTGGCGGCGGCGGCGATTTCCTGCGTGCTGGCGCTTTGCTCCTGACTGGCCGCGGCGACGTCGTGCATGGCGTTTACGAAGCTTTGCGTGCCCGCATCGAGCGCGGACAGCCGCTGCTGCAGCGCGGCGGCGAGCTGGTCGCCAGCGGTCGCCGAGGACGCCATGGCTTCGGTCCATCGATCGGCTTCGCGCACGGCTTCTTCGACCTGTGAGAACGATCGGCGTCCGTGCTCGGTGGCCTCACGCACCGCCTGGACGCGGTCGAGCGCACGTGCGCTGGTCCCGCGGGCGTCCTCCATGAGGGCGAGGATACCGCGAATGAGGCCCTCGGTCTGCTCGGCGGCGCTCGAGGCATTGGCCGCGAGGCGGCGCACTTCGTTAGCCACCACGGCAAACCCCTCGCCCTGCTCCCCGGCGCGCGCCGCTTCCATCGCCGCGTTGAGCGCGAGGAGCTTGGACTGGCGGGCGATCTTTGCCACGAGCGTGACGAAGGCCCGGATCTCATCGGTGGCGGCTCCAAGGGCATCCACCGCCTGCGCACTGGCCTGCACGTCGTCGGCGAGCGCTCCCAGCCGGCTGCTGCTCTCGTCGAGGCGCTCGTGGTTGTCGCTGGCGAGAGCCTTGAGGCGGCGGTTCCGGTCGAGTCCGTCCCTCGCGCCCGTGGCGAGGTGCCGGGCCAGTTCGCCCAACTGCGACGTGTCCTTGGCCAGCATGCCGATGGAGTCGGCCATGGTGACTGCCTGGTGTGTCAGCGTGCTGGCGGTCATGGCGATGCCCGCCGCCGCCTCCGCGAGATGCTCGGTGCCCCCGGTGATCTCGTTGGCGAAGGCGGTGGTTTCGAGGGTCGATGTGCGAATGAGCGTCGCCAGTCGCGACAGCTCGGCGGTCATGGCTTCCATGGCCCGGCCCAGACGCCCGATTTCGCCCCCTTGGCTGCCCACCTCGGGGTGTTTGGTGAGGTCACCGCCGGCCACAGCCTCGGCGATGCTCGCCAGTTTGCCTATCTCGCTGCCGATGGCCGCGGAGACGAAGTAGCGGAACCCGAAGCCGGCCGCGAAAACGGCTAGGAAGAGCGAGGGGCCGATGACCAGCCACCACTTCTCCCCCACCAGCATCGCGCGGAGCGTCTCCCATCCCAGGATGACCAGGAGGACAAGGCCCGCGAACGCGCTCCACGTGACCCAGGTGGCGATCCGGTCGAAGATGTGCGCCTTTTCCCGGGCCGGTGCGGACCGCGCCGTGCTTGTCCCGCCTGCTGCGGTGGCTAGATTGCTCCGTTCCCCTTGGCTCACGCAATACCCTCACGCCAGGGTGCGACCCCGTAGGGCTCTGGCACCTGTTCACGACACTGATGACCGCTCCCGACCTGCCTGACCGGCCCGAAGAGGCCGTGGGATACGACCCGACCGCAGTTGAGGCCAAGTGGCGCGAGCGCTGGTTGGCGCGCGGCACCAATTTGACCGATCTCAACGGGGACCGTCCGTACTACCAGCTGATGATGTTTCCCTATCCGTCGGCGGAAGGGTTGCACATCGGCAACCTGTACGCCTTCACCGGAAATGATATCCACGGGCGCTTCCAGCGGCTACAGGGGCACACGGTGCTCGAGCCGCTGGGATACGACGCTTTTGGCATTCATTCGGAGAACTTCGCCCTGAAGCAGGGTGTGCATCCGATGGAACTGATTCCGCGGAATGTCGCGAACTTCCGTCGCCAGCTGGACCGCGCCGGCCTGATGATCGACTGGCGCCGGTCGGTGGATACCACGGATCCGGCGTACTACAAGTGGACGCAGTGGGTCTTCCTGAAGCTCTTCGAGCGCGGGCTGGCCTACAAGAAGAAGGCCGCGGTGAACTGGTGCCCGTCGTGCAAGACGGTGCTCGCCAATGAGCAGGTGGAGGGCGGGCTGTGCGAGCGCTGCAAGACTCCGGTGGAGCAGCGGGCGCTGGAACAGTGGTTCTTCCGCATCACAGACTACGCCGAGCGCCTGCTCAAGAACCTCGACTGGATCGACTGGTCCGAGAGCACGCGGCTGGCGCAGCGTCACTGGCTGGGAAAGAGCGAGGGAGCGGAACTGCGCTTCCGCGTGCTCGACCCGTTCACCGACGCGGGCAGCGCGGGCGTGATGGTGTCGCAGGAAATCACGAGCGGCGCGGTGGTCATTCCCGTCTTCACCACGCGACCGGACACGATCTTCGGTGCCACGTACCTGGTACTGGCGCCCGAGCATCCCGCGCTCGACAAGGTGACTTCGGCTGACCAGCGCGCCGAGGTGGAGGCGTATCGCGACGCCTCGCGCATGCAGGACATCGTGTCGCGCAAGGTGAGCAAGGAGAAGACGGGGGTCTTCACCGGCGCGTACGCGGTGAATCCGGCCAACGGGGAGATGATCCCGGTGTGGACGGCGGACTACGTGCTGATGGAATACGGGACCGGCGCCATCATGGCGGTGCCGGGGCACGACGAGCGCGATTTCGAGTTCGCCACGAAGTTCAACCTTCCGATCGTCCGCGTGGTAGCCGCTCCTGAGGACGGGGCGCACACGCCACTCGCGGCGTGCTACGCCGACGATGCCGACGGCCGGCTGGTGAACAGCGAGCACTTCGACGGGATGCCGGTGGCCGAGGCCAAGCAGGGTGTGACGGATTGGCTGACGCAGCGTGGTGCGGCGAAGCCGGTGACGACGTTCCGCCTGCGCGACTGGTGCATCTCGCGCCAGCGGTACTGGGGACCGCCGATCCCGATCATCTACTGCGATGCTTGCGGCACGGTGCCGGTGCCGGTGCAGGATCTGCCCGTGGTGCTGCCGAACATCGCCGACTACAAGCCTGACGACTCGGGCGTGTCGCCGCTGGCGCGTCACGAGGAGTTTTACCACGTGCCGTGCCCCACGTGCGGTGCTCCGGCGCGGCGCGAGACCGACGTCAGCGACACCTTCCTCGACAGCGCGTGGTACTTCCTGCGCTACCCCAGCGTCCCCCGTGACGACGTCCCGTTCGATGCGGCGTTGACGAAGCGCTGGCTGCCGGTCTCGTCGTACATCGGCGGCAACGAACACGCGACGATGCACCTGCTGTACGTGCGCTTCGTGAACATGGTGTTCTTCGACGACGGCCTCGTGCCGGCGGAGGAGCCGTTCCTGAAGTTCCGCGCGCACGGGATGATCATCCGCGACGGTGCCAAGATGTCGAAGTCGCGCGGCAACGTGGTGAACCCCGACTCCATCATGGATGAGTGGGGCGCAGACACGCTGCGCACGTACCTGATGTTCATCGGGCCGTTCGAGGAGGGGGGCGACTTCCGCGACCAGTCCATCAGCGGCGTGCGGCGTTTCCTCGATCGGTTGTGGGCGAGCACCCGCGACGCCACGAGGGAGGGCGCGCCCGACGCCGACGTGATGCGCAAGCTCCACCAGACCATCAAGAAGGTGGGCAGCGACATTGCGGCGCTGAGTTACAACACGGCCATCGCCGCCATGATGGAGTACATGAACGTGCTGCGCCGCGGCGAGCGCGTGCCGCACGTGGCCGAGGTGGAACCGCTGGTGCTGCTCGCGGCCTCGTTTGCGCCGCACATCACCGAGGAGTTGTGGGAAATGCTCGGCCATGCCACGAGCATCTTCGACGCGCGCTTTCCGGTGGTGGATGAGACGCTCATCCACGAGGACTCGTTCGAGCTGGTGGTGCAGATCAACGGCAAGACGCGCGGAAAACTGAACCTGCCGCGCAGCGTCACGCAGGACGCCGCGCTCGCGGCGGTGCAGGGCGACCCGGCGCTGGCGAAGTTCGTGACCGGCGAGCCGAAGAAGATCATCTTCGTCCCGGGGCGGCTGCTGAACCTCGTGGTGTAGTCGCGGGGTTCGGCGCGCTCCTCTGGTCTCCGTGTTGAATTACTGGCTGAGATCGAGTCTTTCAACACGGAGGAACACGAGGACCACAGAGGGCCACGGAGGACTGCAAAAGAACAATTCAAAGGGGGTGTCGGCGGAGCGTACTGTCCGCCACACCCCCTTAAAGTTGTAGCCTTTGCAGTACTCCGTGGCCCTCCGTGCTCCTCCGGTCTCCGTGTTGAACGCACCGAACTTTCCTGCAGAAGAACCAGCCCCGCTGCTACGCCCGCGCCAGATGCACCGGCGCCCCGTCCGGATCCGACGGGTCGGAACAGGCATCGCACATGCGGTTCAGCGCACGGAACTTCAGGAGCTTGACGTGCGGCGACAGGAAGTCGTCGCGCACGGGCTCGGTGCGCATCAGGTCGGTGCTCAGGTACTTCTTGTTGCTGTCGCTGAAGATCGTGACCACCACGGCGTCATCGCCGAGTGCGTCCTGGGCGAGCAGTGCCGCCAGGAAGTTGCCGCCGCTCGAGATGCCGACCCCGATGCCCAGTTCTGCGGCCAGGCGCTGCGCCATGATGATCGCGTCGCCGTCGTCGACCGCGATGACCGCGTCGAGTTCGTCGAGGCGCACGATGGCCGGAATGAACTCGTCGCTGATGCCCTGAATGCGGTGCTTGCCGACCTTGTAGCCGGTCGTGAGAGTCGGCGAGTTGGCCGGCTCGACCGGGTGCACGCGGATCCCCGGGTTGCGTGTGCGCAGGTAGCGCCCCGTCCCCATGATGGTACCGCCCGTCCCCACGCCGGCGACAAAGGCGTCGGGCATCAAGCCGCGGGCGCGGATCTGCGCCCAGATCTCGGGCCCCGTGGAGGCTTCGTGGGCGGCGCAGTTCTCGTCGTTGGCGAACTGCCGGGGCAGGAAGGCACCGGGCGTGGCAGCAGCAAGCGCTTCGGACTGTGCGATCGAACCGAGAAAACCGCCCGCCTCGTGCGAAACGAGGCGCACCTCGGCGCCGAACGACTGGATGAGGCGCTTGCGTTCCTCGCTCATCCAGTCGGGCATGAAGATGGTGACCGGATGCCCGAGCGCGCGTCCGATGGCGCTGAACGAGATGCCGGTGTTCCCGCTGGTCGCCTCGATGATCAGCGCTCCGGGTGCGAGCTGCCCCGTTTCGTACGCGCGCCGCAGGACGTGCAGCGCCATCCGGTCCTTGATTGAGCCGGTGAAGTTGAGATTCTCGGCTTTGGCGTAGATGCGTCGCGCCCGTCCGCGCCACTCGCAGTCGATGGCGAGCATCGGCGTGTTGCCGACCAGGATGCGAAGGCCCTGCAGGCGCTCGAGCGCGGCGGGTGCGCGGTGGACAGGGAGCGGCACGGCGAGGGACTCCACAGAGGGGGTGCCGCGAGGTGCGGCACCATACAAAGTTCGATGGAGAGCGCAGGCGTCGCAGTCAGCAAATTTCACTTGAGCTGTAGGTAAAACACGGGCAGGGGCCAGTGGACGGCCTGCGGCCCGCTGCTAGGTCGATCGCGCCGACCGTGTGACGCGCGCGAGCACGGCCTGCGTCATCGCGATGGCGAGCTCATGCTCGCCCATGAAGACCTCGCACACCGCCTCGCGACGCAGTAGTTCCGCCTCCTCGTCGCTGTGCGTGCGGAGTATCGTCGGCAGGTCGGGGCGGAGCTGCCGAGCGATCGCGATGATCGCCTGTACTCCCACGGTATCCGGGGTCGCAATCACGAGCACCCGCGCCCGCATCACGTGCGCCTGAACCAGCACGGCGGGATCGGTGGCGGCATTGCCGGCAACCGCGGCCATGCCGCCTGCGCGCAGCCGGTCCACGATCTCGCGGTTCTGTTCGGCAACGACCACGGGAATACCCGCGCCACGCAGGGCGTCGCCGATCCGCCGGCCGACGCGGCCGTAGCCGACGAGCAGCACATGCCCGGTGACTCTGTCCGGGGTGATCGAATGTGGAAGCTCCGCGAGCCTGTCGGCGGAGCGAGTCATCAACTGCGCCAACCGCGACCGCCCGACGATCCAGCGTTGCACGGGCTCCACCACCTCGAACAGCAGCGGATTCAGGGCAATCGACACCACGGCGACGGCGAGCACGAGTTGTTGCCCTTCGCGGGGGAGCAGGCCGAGAGCAACCCCCATCCCCGCAAGGATGAACGAAAACTCGCCGATCTGTGCGAGGCTCACCGCCACGGTCAGTGCGGTGTTCAGCGGATATCGGTACAGGAGCACCAGCGCCATGGTGACGACGGTCTTCCCGACTGTGACGATCCCGAGGACGAGGAGGAGCCGTGTGGGTTCGCGCCAGAGGAGCGACGGGTCAAAGAGCATACCCACCGAAACGAAGAAGAGCACCGAGAATGCGTCCCTGAACGGCAGTGACTCGTTTGCCGCGCGATGGCTGAACTCCGACTCGCGCAGCACCATTCCGGCGAGGAAGGCACCGAGGGCGAAGGAGACGCCGAAGAGCCGTCCGGCGGCATAGGCAATGCCAAGACCTGCGGCGATCACGCAGAGCGTAAAGATCTCGCGTGAGCCGGTGCGCGCCGCCTGCCAGAGCAGCCAGGGGAACACGCGGCGGCCGACGATCCACATCAGCGCGATGAAGGCGGCGACACTGCCGAGCGTGCGCAGGAGCGACCAGGCCAGGGCGCCCCCCGACGCCACCGTCGCGGCGCTGCCGTCAAGCGCGCTCGCCAGCGGCGGCAGGAGCACGAGCGTGAGGACCATCGCGATGTCCTCAACGACGAGCCAGCCGACCGCGATGCGCCCAGAAAGCGATTCCAGCGTCCCGCGCGATTCGAGCGCGCGCAGCACCACTGCCGTGCTGGCGACCGCGAGGGAAATCCCGAATATGAGCGCCGCACCTGCGTCCCATCCCCAATAGATGCCGAGGCCGGCTCCCATCGCCGTGGCGATGGCGATGCGGATCAGCGCTCCCGGCACAGCAACCCGGCGCACCGAAAGCAGGTCCTCGAGCGTGAGGTGCAGGCCGACGCCGAACATCAGCAGCATCACGCCCAGTTCGGCGAGTTGCTGCGTGAGGCGCATGTCCGCCGTGTAGCCCGGAGTGTGCGGCCCGAGCAACACTCCCGCCGCCAGGTAGCCGACGAGCGCCGGGAGCTTCAGTCGCACGGCGAGGAAGCCCAGCACGAGCGCCAAGCCGAAGGCCGCGGCGAGGGTCGCGATCAGCGTGGTGTCATGCAGCATCGGCTCGCTTCCGAGTGAAGATGGCGGACCGGTGAACGAGGCCCGGCGACGCCGCATGGACTTTCAATGGTCGCGTGCCGGTGTGCCCGGCGACACCACCGCGCTCACCCGTGGTGCACGCCCAGCCGGGCACCCACGTGGTGGCCGATATCCGAACGGCCGAACCTGACCTCGAAGAGGTCGATTGAGGTCCGATCCATGCCTGGCGGCGAAGTACCTGGTGCACGCAGGCTGATCCGGGCGCAAGGAAACCCTTCGGTGACAGCGGGTGACTACTCGAGTGAACCCAGCGTACGAACCTGATCCAATCCGAGGCTTCCATGCTCAGAACGTTGCTTATCGCCGTCGCCTTCGCAACCCTTGGCGCCGCATCACTCGCCGCGCAATCGGTGCACATCACGTCCGCAGGGCCAAATCGCATCGTCCTTGCCAGCACTCAGGACGACGGGCGCGCGATGCTCGGCATCTCCACCTCGTCCGGCAGCGCACGCGACACACTCGGCGTGCTCATCTCCGGGATTACCGCGGGTGGCCCGGCGGAGAAAGCGGGCTTCTCCGAGGGAGATCGCATTCAGTCGATCAATGGCGTGTCGCTGCGCGTGAGCCGCGATGATGCCGGTGACCAGGAACTGGGGGGCATCATGCAGCGCCGCCTCACCCGGGAACTCGGCAAGACGAAGGCGGGCGATGAGGTGACGTTGCAGGTCTGGCGCGACGGCGCGTCGAAGAGCTACAAGGTCACGACTATCGCCGCCGACGAGTTGCTGCGGCCGGCGCGCGCCAAGGCCAGCGGCGGCGATCGTGCAGTGATCGGCATCGCCTTCGGGCTCACCGGCAGCAAGCGCGACACGGCCGGCGTTTTCGTGAACTCGGTGACCGGGGACGGCCCGGCGGAGAAGGCGGGCATCGTGGAAGGCGATCGCATTTCCGCGGTCAACGGAATCTCGCTCAAGATGTCGAAGGACGACCTCGAGGACGAGTGGGCGGCAAACTCGCGACTGACGAGACTGTCGCGCGAAGTTGCCAAGGCCAAACCAGGCGACGTGATGGAGCTGTCGCTGGTCAGCGCCGGACGAACGCGATCGGTGAAGGTGACGACGGCCAAGGCGTCGTCACTCAAGGGGTACGACGACGGGGGGTCGTTCACGATCTTCCGTTCACCGGACGCACCGATGCCCCCGATGCCCCCGATGCCCCCGATGCCCCCGATGCCGCGCATGATGGCGCCGCACGTGATGCAGGAGATGCAGGAGATGCACGCGGGGTTGGACCACGCGCGGCAGGAGCTGCAGGCGGCGCGGATCAAGCTCGGCGCCCGCACCATCAGGATGTAGATGGGATAGAGTACGACAGAGTGCGACAGAAGACGACAGAGTACGACAGAGGGGTGGCCGCTGGATCGGGCCACCCCTCTGTCTGTTGGTGATGTCGTCCTCTGTCGTTCTCTGTCGTTCTCTCCCCTTAGAACGTCGGCCCCAGCAGCGCCGCGTTCAGCACCAGCCGGTCGAGCGCGCGCCACCAGCCGCGGAACATCGGGTCATTCGCGAACATCACCAGATGACCGCGTCCCACCGTTTCCTCCACCAGCAGCGCCGTTCCCTTGAGCAGGCGTTCGGTATTGTCCGGGAAGGTGAAGCCGGCACGCTTCAGCGTGCCCGTGGCGGGGAAGACGGCGACGTTGGATCCTTCCTTGGAAAGCTTCAGGAACGCGTCGCCCTCGAACATCACCGTGGTGCGCTGCTTCTCGACGCCGAGCGTGAGCCAGTGCGTCATGTCGAAGACCGCATCGAAGTGGGCGCCCGGCACGGGCTGCGGCGTATTCGGATTTGCCGTCGGGCTCTTCACCGCGAGCAGCGAGTCGGCACCCATGGCCGGCGTCGTCGGAGCTGCCGCCGCGGTCGGCGCGGCCGGATCCTTCTTCTTCTCGTCCTTGGGCTCGTCCTTCTTCTTCTCATCCTTGGCGTCGTCGCCGGTGAGGATCCGCGCGGTCGTCATGCCGACGTCCTCGCGCGCCGCCCACGACGTCGCGTTCCCCATCGTGATAAGCGTGCCGCCCTTCTCGACCCACGCCTTGAGTCCGGCACCCTTGCCGAGCGCGCCCGCGTTGCCGTCGGGCACGATGATGACGTTGAAGGCTGACATGTCGCCGTTGAGCGCAGAGAGCGCGACCGGCGTGAACTTGATGCCGTAGCGTTGTTCCAGGGACCAC
This sequence comes from Gemmatimonadota bacterium, assembly GCA_947504615.1. GTDB lineage: Bacteria > Gemmatimonadota > Gemmatimonadetes > Gemmatimonadales > Gemmatimonadaceae > PNKL01. Next base: position 22,041 of record CANNKR010000010.1, read on the forward strand.
CAGATGGCGCCGTACGCGCCCAGCCCCACACCATCATTGGCGGCGACGGCGATCTTCGGTTCCTGCACCGACACCGTGCTTCCCGAGCCCGTGCCGAACTGCGCCGTCTCGGGGAACGCCGTGTTGACGCCGGTCACCTCGACGCCGGCGGACTTGGCGAGGGCATCCACGCGGGCGGCGAGCGTGGCGTCGTTGCGTGAGACGCGCGCGACCCAGGTGCCACGCGGCCAGTCGATCTTGCCGGTCTGCACGGGTTCGGTGGCAATGGCCAGCTTGTAGCCCTCCTGCAGCAGCTGCGCGGCCAGGCGCGAGGCGCCGGCGCGATCATTGCGGAACAGGTACGCCGACTTCGCGCTGGCGCCGTCGACGATGCCGCCACGCACCGTCATGGGCAGCGCCTCGCCGTTCGTGCGCGGAGCTCCTGCGCCCGGCAGCGACAGCTTGTCACCGCTCATTGGCGCGGCGTCCTCGGTCCACCACGACTCCACGCCGAACGCCACCGGCAGCGCCCACGCCGTGATGTCGTAGAACTCGTAGCCCTCACCGCCGGCGCTCTTGCCGCGGTTGATGTTGCGCTTGAACTGTTCGAGCTGCTTTTTGGCGAAGACCGGGTCGAGCGATGGGTCAGGCTCGAGGACGGCCTTGGCCAGGCGACCCTGCGGCTGCGCAAGGTCGACGACGAACGATCCGGCAGGGAACGTCCGGGCCGCGGTGCCATCGTCGCTGTACGCGTGCGCCTTGGCGCTGGCGAGCGGCTGCGTCAGGCGGTGTACCTCGACGCCTGCCCGCAGCAACGCCGAGGCCAGTTCGCCGGCCCGGGCCGGATCGTTGCCCGGGGCGAAGACGACGCGCTTCATGGGCTGCGTCTTGCCATCGCTCACCGCCGACTGCCGGAAGGCGACATAGTCCTTCACGCGCTCGTGTGCACGCGCTGCCGTGGTCTCGAAGGTCGCGATCGCCGCCGTGAAGTGCTTGGCGATGCCGTCGCGCAGCGACAGCAGCGTGCCGTCATCGCGCCGCTTGAGCAGCGAGGGGCCGCCGTCGGTCTCGTAGGTGGCGCCTGTCGCGCCGGTCAGCGACGGCCACGTGTCGTAGTAGCCGGGATAGTACAGGTCGAACTGGTCGCGCACGTAGTAGAGCCAGCCGAACTCGTCGAAGGCGCGGGCGTTCCCGGCCCCGACGGCCTCGTTCCACTTGTTGGGCCACCCGCTGATGTTGGCGTTGATCGGGCGCGAGGCCGGCGCCATGTAGTACTGCACCGTGTAGCCGTGCAGGTCGGCGGTGACCATCGGATGCCAGCGCAGCATGCCGGCCACGATGTGGCGCACTTCCAGCTGGGTGGTGGCAATGAGGTCGCGGTTCATGTCGAACCGGTAGTGATTGTAGCGTCCGCTGATGGTCCACGGCTGGCCGCGCTGCTGTTCCATGCCGGCGCGTTCCGGGCTTCCCACCGCCACCGAGTTCGACCAGACGGAGAAGCGCTCATGTCCGTCGGGGTTCGATGACGGGTTGATGATGACGATGGCGTCTTTCAGCAGGGCGAGCGTCTTGGGGTCGTCGCTGGCCGCGAAGTGGTACAGCAACGGCATCGAGGCCTCGAACCCGGGCACTTCGTCGCCGTGTACCGAGCCGCTGAACCAGATCACCGTCGGCGTGCGCGCCACGAGCGCGTCGAGCTCGGCGGCGCCGAGGCCGCGCGGGTCACTGATCTTGTCGAGATCGGCGCGAATCTGGTCGAGCCGGGCGATGTTTTCGGGCGACGAGACCACGTAGAGGCGCATGGTGCGTCGTTCGCTGGTCCGGCCGATCTCCTCGACCCGCACGCGGTCCTTGGCGGCGTTGGCGATGGCGAGCAGCGCGGTTTCCTGTCCGGCGTACTGCGTGTGCCAGGTGCCGATGCCGTAGCCGAGCAGGTCATCGGGCTTCGGTACCGCAGCGCGATACGGCCCCTTGGCATAGAAGGAGAAGTGTGCGTCGTCGCGAATGGAGTCGACGGGCGTGCGCTGCGCGGCGAGTGGGGCCGCAGCGGCGAGGGCGAGGGCAAGCGTAAGAAGTCGGCGCATGAAAGTGCGGGCTGGGGAAGGAATCCCCGAAATTGCACCCGGGGCGCCCGGGGCGCCATTCACGGGGCGGCCCGGGTTATTCAACACGGGCCTTGGTTATTCACCACGGGCCTTGGTTATTCAACACGGAGACCGGAGAAGCACGGAGGGCCACGGAGTACGACAATTCACCATTCGGCGTATGGTGTTGACAACAGCGGAAAAGTCGAGAGGACGAATACGCCGCACGACAGTTCTGTGTACCAGCGCACGTTAGCCACCCACACTACCGCGTCGCGAAGATCACGAGGTTAGCGGTATCCGCCACTGACTCAACCTGCGCGATGAGTCGGCCCGGGAGCACGGTCGCACCGGTCGTGATGCGACACGCCCCTCCCACTACCGCTGCCGTCCCGATGGTCGTGGGCTCGAGACGGCACTCATGCGACACGCCGACGGCGAAGCCGGCAAGAACAACCTGAAAGTCCATGCTCATATTCGCGCCAATGACCGCGTTCTCAGGGCTCACGCGGACGGCCTTCGCGGAGGGTGGCGCGACGACGGGCGCGACGGCGGGAGAGGACGCCTCCTTGCCACATCCGACAATGAGCACGGCGAGAACTGCGAGCCTTCTGCCTTGCCTATTCATGCAAGCCCCCAAGAATTGCTGTTGCAGTACTCCGTGGCCCTCCGCGGACCTCCGGTCTCCGTGTTGAACGAACGGGCCCATCGCTGTTGAATAAAACGAAGCCAGCGCTTCCGCGCGCCGGGGAATCAGAACTCGATCTGCGTTCCCAGTTCGACCACGCGGTTGGGCGGCAGTTTGAAGAACGCCGCGGCCGACTGCGCGTTGCGCGCCATCACGGCGAACAACTTCTTGCGCCAGAGCGTCATGGTCAGGCCACCCGGCTTCCGCGCCGAACTGAGCGGGATGAGCTGCTCGCGTCCCAGGTAGTAGCTGGTCTCCATCGGCTTGGCCTTCAGTCCCTTCAGGCGCAGGAGTTCCAGCACCTCGGTGACGTCGGGCGACTCCATGAAGCCGTACAGCGCGGTGGCGCGCACGAAGCCATGGTCGAGTCGCTCGATCGACACGCGGTCTTCGTTTTGCACCTCGGGCACTTCGGCCGTCGTGATCGACAGCAGGATCACCTGCTCGTGCAGCACCTTGTTGTGTTTCAGGTGGTGCAGGAGCACCACCGGGACGCCGGCGGCCTCGGACGTCATGAAGACCGCGGTGCCGGACACGCGATGGAGGGTCCCGGACGCCAGGCTTGCCATCAGCGTGTCGAGCGGCATCGCGATGTCCTTCAGCCGCTCGCGCAGGATCAGGCGTCCCCGCTTCCAGGTGGTCATGAGCAGGAAGAGCGTCATGGCCATGACCACCGGCACCCAGCCGCCGTGTGCAATCTTGATGACGTTCGCACCCAGGAAGCTGAGGTCGACGGCGAGGAACAGCGCCGTCAGCGACGCCACCTTCCACATGGGCCACTGCCAGCGGTGCGCGGCAATCACGAAAAAGAGGATCGTCGTGATCGTCATGGTGCCCGTCACGGCGATGCCGTACGCCGCGCCCAGCGCGGTGGACGACTGGAAGCCAAGTACCACCATGAGCGTGCCGAAGGCCAGCGCGAAGTTCACCTCGGGCACGTAGATCTGCCCGTATTCCTTGGCCGAGGTGTGCTTGATGGACATGCGCGGGCTGTACCCCAGCTGAATGCACTGCTGGGTCAGCGAGAAGGCGCCGGAAATAAGCGCCTGCGAGGCGATGACGGCCGCCATGGTTGCGATGGTGATCAGCGGGTAGAGCAGGGCCCGTGGCGCCAGCATATAGAACGGATTTTCGGCGGCGGCCGGGTTGCCAAGGATCAGCGCTCCCTGCCCGAAATAGTTCAGCAGCAGCGAGGGGAGCACCAGCCAGAACCAGGCGGCGCGGATCGGCTTGCGACCGAAGTGCCCCATGTCGGCGTACAGCGCTTCCGCACCCGTCACCGCCAGAACCACCGCGCCCAGCACCGTGACCGCGTGCAGGTCGTGGACGGCGAAGAACCGCACCGCCCAGACCGGATTCATCGCCGACAGGATGTGCGCGTCGCGCAATACCTGGGCGAGGCCGAGCCCGCCGATGGCAATGAACCAGATGAACATGAGCGGGCCGAAGACCGAGCCCACGCGCGCCGTGCCGAAGCGCTGCACGGCGAACAGTCCGATGATGATCACGACCGTGAGCGGCACGACCGCCGAGGTGAACGCCGGACTCACGACCTCGAGCCCTTCCATGGCGCCAAGCACGGTGATCGCCGGCGTGATGATGCCATCGCCGTACAGCAGGGCGGCGCCGAAGAGCCCGAGCGCGATGAGCACGAACCGCCCGCGCCGGCGGTGCGAGTCCTTCTTGATGATCAGCGCGAGCATGGCGAGGATCCCGCCCTCACCGCGGTTGTCCGCGCGCATGATGTAGATGATGTACTTGAAGCTGACGACCAGGATCAGCGCCCAGAGGATGAGCGAGAGCACGCCGTAGACGTTTTCCGGCGTGGGCGTCAGCCCGTACTCCGGCTTGAAGCACTCGCGCAACGCGTACAGCGGGCTCGTGCCGATATCGCCGTACACGACGCCCAGCGCCGTGAGCGTCAGGATACCGAGGCGACGCCCCGTGGGGTTGGCCTCGACGTGATGCCGCTCGTGAGGCACCGGATGCTGCGCCGTCACGCCCAACGGAGGCGTCGCGGATTGATCCGGTGGTGGCGGGGTGGGACTGGCTGAATCAGCCGACATAGGATGGGGCAGATGCCCCAGGGAAGAACGGGGGGTGCGCGAGAGAACAACTCCCCGCACGAAAACGGGCCGCGCACGTTGCGCGACCCGAGTGAAACATAAGTCCCTCGCGGGCGGCGTCCAGCGGTCGGACGCTACTTCCGCGCCGCCAGTTCGTCGATGGCCTTCGCCGCGTCCTCGAGCACCTTCGCCACCCCGCGCAGGAAGGCATGATCATCCAGCCGCTGG
>CANNKR010000011.1 GCA_947504615.1 Gemmatimonadota bacterium
AACTCGGTCGCCGAACTCATTGCCGCCATCACCGCGTACCTCGATCATCGCAATGAGGCTCCGACCCCGTTCGTCTGGACCGCATCCGTCCGATCCATTCTTGCGAAAGTCCGCAAAGCGAAAGACACTTTAGCATCACACCACTAGCGCGAGCCTACCCGCAGGCGAAGGGCAACGGCACTTGAGGATGCCTACCACGGAATTTGGTAGGCATCCTCAAGTGAGTAGTGCTGTGGATGAGGTGCAGCCAGACGCGTGATCGGGCTCGCCGATCTTTCCGTGATCGTCGGCATGTGGCGCGCTTCGGTGTCGGCGCGAAGCGTGGCGACGATGCAAACTTAGTCACGCGGCGTGGCAACAACCCGGAGTTCGGTGGCTGTTTGTTCCCTCGTGGAACGGCCACTCGATTTCGACGAGCTCACGGATGCTGCGCCGGTAGTTGCTGCTGAGTTCCGCGATGGAGGGGCAATGCTTCGAACGCTATTGTGGGGACTCGGGCTGAGTCTCGTTGCTGTCGTTGCGGCGCCTGCCTCATGTCAATCGCGCATCGTCGGCTCCGTTTACGATTCGCTGGGGACGCGCGGCCCGCTCAAGCAGGCGACGCTCGTGCTGGTTGAGCGCTCGCAGTACGCGACGACGGATGACCGGGGCCAGTTCACCTTCGACAACGTCCCCGCCGGCCGATATTCCGTGGGCCTACTCCACGCCGTTCTCGACTCTTTCGACTTGGTCGTGCCGGTACACGTGATTGACGTTCCGTCCAACGCACCGCTGCGGATCGTCTTGGCGACACCTAGTGCTGCGACCGCTTATCGAATCGGATGTGGTGAGCAGTTGCCGCGCGTGGAACGCAAGAAAGACGTGGTAGACTACCTGAAAGTCCGAGTTGTGTGCGCTTCGCTGGCGCGCCGCGCCGCCCAACAGGATTCACGATCCGTGCCACCCGATTCAACGACTCGCGAGGGTCCGCGTTTCCAGCCCATGCCACTGGTAATTGTACGCGAGTCGTTGCGAGTCCGGTCGGCAATGGAAAGATTCGGCTTTGAGGAACGACGCAGGATTGGACTTGGCGCATTTGTTGCCGCTGAGATCCTGTCAAGACATCGCTATGGGTCCTTGGAGAACGTTCTCGGTACTGTTCGGGGAGTACACGTCGAGTACGGCACGTCCGGACGGCCGGCTGTCTATCTTCTCGGAACCAAGGACACCTATTGTGTCCCTTCATTCTTCGTAGACGGCGCACTCTATCACCTGCCTCTACCCGCACTTCGGCGATCGACTCTACGCCCGGGAGACTCCGATGGCGTCGCATTTGGTGACATCAGTGCGATTGTCCCACCGGCGGAGATCAAAGGAATCGAAGTCTACTCCTCGCCGGGGGCCATACCACCGCAGTTCGACTACACCTCCTCCACGGGATGTGGATCAATCGTTATCTGGACGCGGTGATCTTTGGCGTGCAGGAGACGAAACAGCGACTTGCGATCGACCACTATTGGGGACTCTGATTGACCGAGCCAGACCATCATAGGGCTGCTCGCATTCAACTAATAAGTAGGGCGACCGGAGTGTCGCGTACGGAAACAGGGTTGCCACCCCCCACGGCGGCGGGTAGCTTCCCGTTGCCATGGCGTACCTCCAGTTCCACGGAAAACAGTTCGCCGTCCCAGCTGACGGCCTGACGATCGGCTGCCACGAAGGCGCCGGCCTTCGGCTGCCCGGGGACGATTCCACGGCGCGCGCCATCGTCACGGTGGGCGCCGGTGGGAGCGCCTTCATCCGGCGCGACGGCGCGGACGCGGTGGTGCTGCTGAACGGCGTCCAGTTGGGCAACGAGTCCAGCCCGATCCTCCACGGCGACAAGGTGGAGATCGCCGGCGAGGAACTGCGCTACGGCGACGACAAGCAGGGCGGGAGCACGCAGTTCGTGTCGGGCGCACAGGTGGCCGAAATGGCCCGCGCCAAGGCGGCCTCGCCGGCCAAGCCGACGCTCGCGCGCGGCGGCCGGCTGGTCTCGCTCACCGATGGTCGCGAATACTCCGTGCCCGACGACGGTATCACCATTGGCCGTGAAGTGGGCAATGACGTGGTCATTCCGTCGAGCGAAGTGTCGCGCAAGCATGCCGAGATCGTGCCGATGCCGGGCGGGTATCACCTGACCGATCACAGCACCAACGGCATCTTCGTGAACGGTGTTCGCATTGAGCAGACGCAGGTGCTCGGTCGCGCCGATGTGCTGAAGATTGGTCCCGAGGAGTTCCGTTTTTACGCGGATACGGCAAAGGCGATGGCTGCGCCGCCGGTGCCGAGTGCGGTTCTGGTGGCAGCGCCTGTATTGCCGCCTTTGCCGCCGATGGCTCCTTTGCCGCCGATGGCACCCCGGGCTCCTCTGGCGCCTGCGGCACCCGTCGCGGCACCCATGGCCCCCATCGAGATCGAGACGGCCTTCGCCTCAGCGGCGCCAGCCCCTGCGCCTCCCGTCGTCGACGCCAAGGCCGCGCCGGCTGGACGCCCTCCGCTGGCGACGCTGGAGATCGTCAACGAGGGACCGCTGAAAGGCACCATGTTCGAGATCCACTCGGCGCTCACCAACGTGGGGCGTGGCGCGCACAACGACATCGTGCTGTCTGACGAGAGCGTCTCCGATTCGCACGCGAAGATCCAGAAGCGGGATCGCGGGTGGTTCATCGTCGACCAGGACTCCACCAACGGCACCTACGTTGGCGGCCGCCGGGTGCAGGGTGAACAGCGCGTGGAAGGCGCCCCCGACGTCCGGTTTGGCGGCATCAAGATGACCTTTCGTCCCCTCGCTGCCGCCGCTGATGAAGGTGGAGGTACGCGCGCCATCGCTGCCGTCAACGTGGAACCGTTGCGGAAGCCGGCTGCCCCCAGGCCCCGGCCCGTGCCGGCCGAGGTCAAGAAGAAAGGGTGTGCGTCGGTGCTCGCGTTCATGATGGCCCTTACTGCCGCCGGCGTGTCACTGCTGGCCGCTCTGCTCACCACGGGACGATAACCGTGCATCTAGCTGTCGCTGCCCGATCGGACGTCGGAATGGTCCGGTCCGGGAATGAAGATTCGTTCTTCGCCGAGGCGGACAGCCGTCGGGGCGTGTTCGTGGTGGCGGACGGCATGGGTGGCCATGCCGCCGGTGAAGTGGCGAGCGAGATGGCGGTGCAGATCGTCGCCCGCGCCCTGCTGCAGATCGAGAGCGTCATCGCGCCGGATGCCGAGGGCCGCGCGGCGCAGGCGATGCGCGATGCGAACCGCGCCATCTACGACCGCATGCTCGCCGAGAACGACAAGCAGGGGATGGGGACCACGGCCTCGGTGCTGGTGCTTTCGGACGACCGCTACCTCATTGCCCAGATCGGCGATTCGCGCATCTACATGCTGCGCGACGGCGCCCTGGTGCAGATCACCAAGGATCACTCGTACGTGCAGGAGCAGGTGGATGCCGGCCTGCTGACCCCCGAGCAGGCCCGCTACCACCCCTACAGCAACGTGATCACGCGCTGCGTCGGGGCGGGCGAGTCGGTGGAACCCGACCTGTACACCGGCGATGTGAAGTCGGGCGACGTCTTTCTGGTCGCGTCCGACGGGCTGACGGGAATGGTGGATGACCGCCGGCTGCAGCAGATCCTGCTGGCGCGGTCGGGACCCGGGCGCATCGTGGATACGCTCATCGCCGAGGCCAACGGCCGTGGTGGGCTGGACAACATCACCGCGATCGTGGTGCAGGTGGTGGGCTACGATCCGGGGTTGATCGGGTGACGCCGGCGAGTGCCGATGACGCCGCGATGAACGACCAGCCGGAGACCGTCGGCTCGCTGTCCGAACTCTACCTGGGCAATATCCTCTTTGCGCTGGAGAGTTGCGCGCTGTCGCTGGAGCAGCAGGGGAAGCCCGTCGACGCGGCGTTCTACCGTGGCATCGCGCGCAAGCTCGCCGAGGCACACGGGCGATCGAAGATCGGGTGAGACTCGGCTGCCGCGGGGAGGGGTGAGGGGTGGTGAGGCTTTTGTGGGAGATGATCACCGGTCGGCGCCCGATTGAACACGGTGGCGCGTGGTTGCGGGCCTTCATCGGCCTGCCGGCTCCCCTGCGCGACCTGACGCGCTGGGTGCTTCGCCCCAAGCGTCGCTTCCTGTACGGACGCCTGCGGGCACTGTCCCGCGATACGGTGATGAGTGGTCCCTTCGCGGGGATGCGTCTGATGGGACACCCGGCGCCCCCTGAGCTGCTGGGCACCTACGAGCACGAGTTGTCCGCGCTGGTGCTCGAGCTCGCCGCGCGGGCGTACCCCACCATCGTGAACGTCGGCGCGCGCTACGGCTACTACGCCATTGGCATGGCGCGCCTGATGCCGCAGGCCACGGTGCTCGCCTTCGAGGGGGACACCGAAGCGCACGGCATGTTTGCGGCGGCCGTGGCGGCGAACGGCGTGGGGGATCGGGTGCACGCGGGCGGCTTCGCCGATGCGCCGGTCTTTGCCGACGCGCTGGGGAGCGGCGACGGTGTGCTCGTGGTCTGCGACATCGATGGTGGCGAAGTGCCGCTGCTCGATCCCGCCCAGGTGCCGGCGCTCACGCGCGCGACGATCCTGGTGGAATGTCACGGCCCCATGGAGCACCCCACCGAGGCGGTGATGGTGATGCGTTTCCTGCCGACGCACGTCGTGCGGCGCATCGCCACCGAAGATCGCGTGCTGGCGCACCTGCCTGCCGGGGTCGCCGAGCCGTGGCGATCGCGCATGCCACGCACGCTGGAGGCACTGATGCAGGAGCATCGGACGCCGCCGCAGTCGTGGCTGTTGCTGACACCGGTCGATAGACGGTAGACGGTGGACGGTAGACGGTGGACGGTAGACGGTAGACGGTGGACGGTAGACCGTCGACCGGTCGTCAGGCTTCGAGCAGGCGCAGCACCTCGTCCTTCGAAATTGTCACGCGCTGGGCGGTGTAGACGCGGAGCCAGCGTGCCGAGCGATACAACTGGTCGGCGAGCATCGGCAGGTTGATCGCGCCGGCCATTCCCTCGCTGGTCAGCCGTTCCACACGGCCGTCGCGGGTGAGCACGGGAATGTCGAGCCCGAGCATCTGTTCTTTTTGCGGATAGTCGAGCAGCGCCTCGCCGGGCTTGAGCCCGAGGTGCGCGGCAATGGCGTCCTCGGCGCGGCGCGACCGCACGCGGTCTTCGGCAATCCACTCCAGATCGATGCCGTCGAGTTCGGCCGCCGGGCATTCCATGGCGCGCTTGTAGAGGCGGCGCGAGAGAATGGCCTCGAGCAGTGCGCTGGGCGCACGTTCGCGCATGGCGTGCAGCAGCCCTTCGTCGGTGTGGCCCACGAGCTCGCTGACCTCCAGCGCCCCCGCGCGCAGGGCGTCGTCGACCATCCGCTTGTACATCGCGGTCGGACTGCGCACTGCATGGTGCCAGTAGACGTTGCGATACATCTGGTACTTGGCGAACAGCAGCGACTCGAGGGCGCTCAGCGCCTTTTCCAGCACGCCGATGGTGGCGTGCCCTAGGTGGGGATCGTCCACGACGACGAGCGCGTGCAGCAACCGGTCGACGTCGATCTCCCCGTAGGGGACGCCGCACATCAGGGCGTCGCGCTTGAGGTAGTCGGTCTTGTCGAGGTCGAGCGAGCCGCTGATGAGGCCCTGCAGCGGCGACTCGCTTTCGCCGCGCATCAGGGCGTAGATGCGTTCCGGGGCGTCGTCGGCGATCTCGTTGCGCAGGATGTCGGCGACCACGCCGCCGGTGATCATTGGTTCGGCGACGGCTTCGTGATGCAGGACGCCGATTTCCTCGAGCGCGTGCGAGAACGGGTAGTGGCCGATGTCGTGCAGCAGCGCGGCGGCGGTGACCACCTCGGGTTCGTCCGGAGCGATGTGGTCGAGCATCCCCGCCTCGTCGAGGCGCGCGAGCGTGCGGTTGGCCAGATGAAAGGCGCCCAGTGCGTGCTCGAAGCGCGAGTGCGTGGCCCCCGGGTATACGAGGTGTGCGAGCCCCAGCTGGCGCACGTAGCGCAGGCGCTGCATCACCGGCGTATCGGCGAGCCGGAGGAAGGGCCCGTCGATGCGGATGTTGTTCCAGAGCGGATCGCGAATGAAGGTCATGGCGGACTGGATGGTCGATGTTCGGTCGTCGAGTGACGGCTTCACGATAGGCATTGGGCGCGCCGGGCACCAGCGCTTCGTTGGTCGGGGATCGGTGTTGGGAGGGTCTTACGGCGGAACTCCCGATAACGGGGATTTTCGGGATTGGATGGGCTGAGGTGAGAGATCGTAGCGCCCATTCCCGCATCGGATCCATGCGTGCCCATCCCAGAAATCCATAAATCCCAGTTATCGGGAGTTCCGCAGTTGCCGTCGCCGAACCGGGAACGACAAAGGGCCGACTAATCGCCGGCCCTCGCCATTATCCCTTCTCAGGCTCAGCCCTTCGGGCCGGCTCCAGCGATGCCCGCGTCGACGCTGCCGAACTTCTCGAAGTTCTTGCGGAACATCTCCGCCAGCTTCTTCGCCTGCGTGTCGTACGCGTCAGGGTCGCTCCACGTGCCGCGCGGCATCAGCACGTCGCTGGGCACGCCGGTGACGGCGGCCGGCACGTGCAGCCCGAAGACCGGATCGGTGTAGGTGCGAACATCGGCCAGATCGCCCGCGAGCGCCGCCCGCACCATGGAACGGGTGTACGACAGCTTCATCCGCTTGCCGACGCCGTACCCGCCGCCGCTCCAGCCGGTATTCACCAGCCACACGTCGGCCTTGTGCTCCTTCAGCAGCAGGCCGAGCATCTCGGCGTACTTGGTGGGATGCCAGACGAGGAAGACGGCGCCGAAGCAGGCGGAGAAGGTCGCCTGCGGCTCGGTGACGCCGCGCTCGGTGCCCGCGACCTTGGCCGTGTAGCCCGAGAGGAAGTAATACATCGCCTGCTCCTTGGTGAGCTTGGCGATCGGCGGCAGCACGCCAAAGGCGTCGGCCGTGAGGAAGACGACGTTCTTGGGATGTCCGCCGCGTCCGCTCGGCACGTGATTGCGGATGTAGTGCAGCGGGTACGACGCGCGCGTGTTCTCGGTGATCGACTGGTTCTCGAACTCCACCTTCCGCCCGTTGGGGTCGAGCACGACGTTCTCGAGGATCGTGCCGAACATCTGCGTGGTCTGGAAGATGTCGGGCTCGCCCTCCGCCGAGAGGTTGATCACCTTGGCGTAGCAGCCGCCTTCGAAGTTGAACGTCCCCTCGCCGCTCCACCCGTGCTCGTCGTCGCCGATGAGTCCGCGGGTCGGGTCGGCCGAGAGCGTGGTCTTGCCGGTGCCCGAGAGGCCGAAGAAGAGCGCCGTGTCCCCGGCCTCGCCGATGTTGGCCGAGCAGTGCATGGAAAGCACGCCCGCCCGGGGGAGGAGGTAGTTCATCACCGTGAACATCGCCTTCTTGAGTTCGCCGGCGTAGCGCGTGCCGCCAATGATGATGGTGCGCGTGGCGAGGTTCAGCACGATGAAGGTGCTCGTGCGCGTGCCGTGCTTCGCCGGGTCGGCCTGGAACTCGGGCGCGTGGTACACCGTGAAGTTCGGCGCGAAGGCCGCGAGATCAGCCTGGGCCGGACGGATGAACATGTTGCGCACGAACGAGGCGTGCCACGCGTTGGGCATGACGTAGCGGACGCTCAGCCGGTGCGCCGGATCCGCGCCACAGAAGAGGTCCTGCACGAAAAGCTCGGGCAGCGTATTCAGGTACGCCTTGACGTCGGCGAGGAGCAGGGAAAAATGCTCGGGGGAAATCGGCTGGTTGACCTTGCCCCAGTCGACATCGGCCTCGCTTCCCGGCTCCTTCACCACGAACTTGTCGTTGGGTGACCGTCCCGTATGCGGCGAAGTGACGGCGACGAAGGGACCCATGTCGGCCAGTCGTCCCTCGTCGCGGCGGATCGCCGCTTGGATGAGTTCGGGGGCCACAAGGTTCCAGTGGACCGTACCCGTCGGGGCAAGATCCTGGCCGGCCAGACCGTTGTTGCCGGAGCGGGCGACGGCCGGTGTGCGGGACGTGGAGTCAGCAGACATGGGCAGTTCCTCGAATAGTCGAAGGCACGGGCCGTGGCGCCGTGCGAGTGATCAGCGGGTACGTTCCTGCGCGTCGACGACGGCCACCGCCGCCATGTTCACGATTTCCTGCGTGTCGGCGCCCTGCTCCAGCACGTGCACCGGGTGGTTCATCCCCACCAGGATCGGACCGATGGCCGTGGCGCCACCCAGCCGGGCCAGCAGTTTGTACGCGATGTTGCCCGCGCTGAGGTTCGGGAAGATCAGCACGTTCGCGGCCTGCGTGAGCGTGCTGAACGGGTAGCGGAGCGCCATCACGGCTTCGTCGAAGGCCGTGTCGGCCTGCATCTCGCCGTCCACCATGAGCGTCGGTTCCTTGGCGCGGAGCAGGCGCACCGCTTCGGCGACCTTCGCCGGCTCTGCGTGCTTGACCGATCCGAAGTTGGAGAACGACAGCATGGCCACCTGCGGCTCGATGCCGAAGGTGCGCACCAGGCGCGCGGCCGACTGGCCGATGCTGGCGAGCTGCTCGGACGTCGGATCGATGTTGACCGTGGTGTCGCCGAAGAAGACCACCCGGTTGTCGATCACCAGCATGTACAGGCCCGCGACCAGACCGACGCGGGGGTCGGCGCCCACGACTTCGAGTGCCGGGCGGATGGTCTCGGGATAGTGCTTGTTGAGGCCGGCCACCACGGCGTCGGCATCCCCGCTGGCCACCATCTGGCAGCCGAAGTAGATGCCGCGCGTCATCAGCGACTGCGCTTCGTCGCGCGAGAGACCCTTGCGCTGGCGCCGCAGCCAGAAGGCCTCGGCGTAGCGGTCGCGATGTTCCGACGTGCTCGGGTCGATGATCGTGATGCCGGAGAGCGAGAGGCCCATTTCGTCGAGGCGCTCGCGCATCTGCGCCGGGCGCCCGATCAGGATGGGGTGCGCGATGCCTTCTTCGGACAGGATGTGTGCGGCCCGGATGACCTTCGGATCCTCCCCCTCGGGGAAGACCACGCGCTTGGGATTGCGATGCGCGCGCATGATGAGGCCGCGCATCACGCCGCGGGCCTGCCCGAGGCGCCCTTCGAGCTGGTCCCGGTAGGCGTCGAGCTCGATGAAGTGGCCTGCCACGCCGCTCGCCACCGCTGCCCACGCCACGGCCGGGGCCACCCACAGCAGCACCCGCGGATCGAACGGGAAGGGAATCAGGTACTCGGGACCAAAATGCACGTTGGACAGGCCGTAGAGCGCCGAGACGGAGTCGGGGACGCTCTCTTTGGCGAGTTCGGCGAGTGCCCGAGTCGCCGCCATCTTCATTTCCTCGTTGATCTCCGTAGCGCGCACGTCGAGCGCGCCGCGGAACATGAACGGGAAACAGAGGACGTTGTTGATCTGGTTGGCGTAGTCGCTGCGCCCCGTGGCCGTGATGGCGTCGGGACGCACGGCGCGCACCTCGTCGGGCAGGATCTCGGGTGTCGGGTTGGCCAGCGCAAAGACGATGGGCTTGTCGGCCATGTCCTTGACCATGTCGGGCGTCACGGCGCCGGCCTTGGACAGTCCAACGAAGACGTCGGCGCCGACCATCGCATGCTTCAGGTCACGCAGTTCCGTCTTGAGCGCGAACTTCTGCTTGTATTTATCGAGCGTGTCCTTGCGGTCGGCGTGGATCACGCCCTTGCTGTCGCACAGGATGATGTGCTCGCGCTTCACGCCCAGCCGCACATAATGCTCGGCGGTGGAGATCGCTGCCGCGCCGGCGCCGCTGAAGACCACCCGCACGTCGGCGAGCTGCTTGCCGACGATCTCGACGGCGTTCAGCAGGGCCGCGCCGGAAATGATGGCGGTGCCGTGCTGGTCATCGTGGAAGACGGGAATCTTCATCGTCTTCCGGAGGGTCTCCTCGATGTAGAAGCACTCCGGCGCCTTGATGTCCTCGAGGTTGATGCCGCCCACCGTGGGCTCGAGGAGCTGGCAGAACCTGATGACATCCTCGGGATCCTCGGACGCGACTTCGAGGTCAAAGACGTCGATGTCGGCAAACTGCTTGAAGAGGTTGCCCTTGCCTTCCATCACCGGCTTGCCGGCGAGCGCCCCGATATTGCCGAGGCCCAGCACGGCGGTGCCGTTGGTGACGACGGCCACCAGGTTTCCGCGCGCCGTGTACTTGTAGGCGTCGTCGGGGTTGGCCTGGATTTCCAGACAGGGTTCTGCGACCCCGGGCGAGTAGGCGAGCGCGAGGTCGCGCTGGTTATTGAGCGGCTTGGTGGGAACGACCGCAATTTTCCCGGGGCGCCCACGGGAGTGATAATCGAGCGCGTCTTGGCGTTTCATATGCAGTCGGGGAAGATAACTTGAAACTGCGTGGTGCGAGCAGGGGAACAGCCGACATTATCCTGAAATCCCCCTACAGTCGCAGCTCGATCGGCTGCCGTACCATCCACCGCAGGGTCATAATGTCGCGCGCGCTGGGTGTACTGACCGCGGGTGCGCCGAACATCACGTCGAGCGCGTTGGGGCTATGACCGCCGATCCCTACGGCGTGGCCGAGTTCGTGGACCACGAGCGCGCCCAACGTGTTTACGGCGCTGGTGGCCGCTGGGTTGACGCTGATGTCCACCTTCACGTGGCCCTGGGCGCCGTTAAGCAGCGGCAGGGTGAGCGCGCTGTCGGCCGCCGGGCAGAAAAAGGTGACCCCGCTGGCGAAGGTGGGTGGCTCTGCGCAGCCGGCGAGCGCCACCCGTCGTGCGGCGGCGCTGACGTGCACGATGACGTCGGCGTCGGCCGCCGTCGTGGCGGCACGAAAGGAGAACTCGCTGCCGCCGAGCGCCTGCTTCCACGCCGACATGGCTGCCGCCGAGAGGGCGGTCAGGTCGGTGCCGGCGGGAACGCCGGCCGGGTCGCTGTAGACGGCAATGGTGTGGCCCGTCGGCCAGCGGTACAGGACGCCGGTCAGCTGGGTGGGGTCGTAGGCCGGCGGGTCCACGCGCGGCGCGGCCGGCTCGGAGCAGGCGACCCCGAGAAGGAGAGAGAGGACGAAAGGACGGGACGACGGCACCTCCCAAAGCTAGGGCGGGGCGCCGCCACGGCCAGTTGGACCGCCGCACGGGGTCTTGGGGAAGGAAGGGCTCGCGGCGGCGCCTGCTGAGCATGCGCCCACCTCGTGACGAGGAACTACACCGCGCGTCGTCTCAGAACAACACTTTGTACACGGCCACGACGTTGCGGCCCGGATTCGGCGAGAAGGTCTTGATGCGGCTCGTCGCGTCGTAGTAACGGGCATCACCAACGTTGTCGACGCGAAGGGTGAGGGTGTGCACCCGGCCCGCCACCAACAACTTGAGCCCGGCCGACAGTTGCAGCACCGTGAATGCGTCCGTCTCAATGTCCTGTCCGCCTGTCACGTCGTTCTGCGTGAAGCTGTGTTTGACGTCGCCGCCCACGTTGACCGTGCCGTTGGCCCAGTGGATTGATGCGCCCACGCGGCCGGGCGGCATGAACGGGAGCGGTCCAGACGCGTCGCGAAAGCGGCCCTGCACGTAGTCACCCATCACGCCGGCGACCAGGTGTGTGGTCACCCGGAACTCTCCAGAAGCCTCCAATCCGGTCAGGCGCGCATCCCGCTGGGCCATGCGCGCCAGCGGCATCGTGGTGCCGTCGACGATGGTGTCCCGCGATACGTCGGGGTAGATGTATCCCTGGATCAGGTTCAAGTATCCGCCGAGCGTGACGTTTGCGCGGCCTGACTGCCACCGCAGTTGCCCGTCGAGGCCCTCGTTCTTCTCCACCTTGAGGTTGGGGTTGCCGACCTCGTAGTCGGCGGCCGCCGCATGGATGGCATTCGAGAACAGTTCTTCCACCGACGGCGCGCGGAACGCGAGCGCCGCACTGCCATTGAGCGTGACGTTCTCGCCGAGCGGAATGCTCAACCCGAGTGAACCCGACGGACTGTTGACCCGCACCGTGCGCCCGGGACCGAACTTCTCCTCCCCCGTCTTGGACTGGATGGCATAGGTGTCGAATCGGCCACCCATCTGCAGCGAGACCGCCCGATCGTCCTTGGCCCCTGAGCCCGTGAGGGCGACTTCCTGGTAGACGTACGCGCCAAACGCGTTGCTGTTCGCCGCCGGCGTCAGCGCTTCTTCGCCTGCGGCGCTGTACTGCTTGAAGAGTCCCTGGGCGCCCACGGTACCGCGCCACCGGCCAAAGTCGGTGCGCGCCTTGATGCCCATGGTCTCCGTCTTGAGCTTGAACGCTGTGCCCAGCACGCCCTCGACGGAATACTCGCCGTGATGGTAGTCCTGCGCGGACCCGTCAATGCTCCAGTCGTGCACCCCGTGATCCGCCGAGCCGAAGGCCAGCCGCGCCACGAGTGCTCGGCGCGCCCCTACGATGTGCACCAGTTCGGGATCGTCGGGTGCGTGCGGCAACCCGTAGTTGAAGTCGTAGTTCGCGAACGACACGCCGCCGGTCGCTCCCTGGCCCACCCAGCCGAGTGATCCCATGCCGTTCAGGTAGCGCGACTGCGTGTTGTCGAGCGTGCCGCCACCGCCGACCTTGATCGACGACGCGCGGTGTGCGCTGCCGCGCACCGACATCGCCCACGCCTCCGAGAGCGGCATGGTCACGCCGGCCGAGGTCGTGCCGCCGGGCGTCGCCGATTCGGCGAGCGCACCGACAAACCCGTTCATGTGTTCGGGCACCGACGTCGGGATGTCGTTGCTGATGACGTTCACGACGCCACCGAGCGCATTGTTGCCGTACAGCAGCGACGCCGGCCCGCGCACCACCTCCACGCGCTGCGCCGCGAACGGATCGATGGTCGTGGCGTGGTCCTTGGCGGCGGAACTCAGGTCGGCGCTGCGTTGGCCGTCCTGCAGCACGAGGATGCGGTCGCCCGTGAGCCCGCGAATCACCGGCATGTTGGCCGTGCCGTTGAAGCGCATGCTGAGGCCCGGTTCTGATGCCAGCGACTGCGCCAGCGTTGATCCAACGGACCGCTGCAGCGCGGCGCCCGACAGCGTGGCCACCGACTGCGTGATCGACGTCACATCGCCGCCGGCTGACGCGGCAGTGACGTTCACGCTTTCCAGGCGCAACGGTGTCGCAGGCATGCGCAGGGCAACCGCGACGTCCGCGCCGCCCTCGACAATGCGCACATCCAGGTGCGCCGGCTTGTGCCCGATGAGGGTGGCCGAAAGATGGTAGGTACCGGCGGGAAGGCCGCGAAACACGAACTGCCCCTGCGCGTTGGATCGCGTGGCCCGTCCGAGTTCAACCAGCAGCAACTGCACTTCCGGCAGCGGGACGCCGCCCGAATCGCTGACCGTTCCGGCAATTGCGGGCGTGGAACGGCCAGGCCGCTGGGCAAGCGCAGCCGTCGGCGCATTTCCGGTTAGGAGAAGAACGACCACTGCGAACGACAGCGGCCTGATCAGGGGACGCAACATGAAGAGACTCCGTGCCACGTGCGTGGCGCTATGTGTGTGCGAGGGCGAAGGCCGCCGCACTCCAGAACCGGTGTGCGAACGGGCATCGCGAACGGACGACGTCGAGGGGGCTGACCACGCGCCGTTCGGCGCGCTCAGCCACGCTGCTCAAGTCTTTTCGGTGGGCGGAGCCCTGCTCTGATGGAGTCGGCAAGCCGCCGACGCCGGCGCGGCGACGGCGCGCGCAAAGACCTCGGGCGAGCCCGACTCCGATTTCCAGAACACACCCTTTGGGTCGGCGGGAGGCGCCGAGAATGACTGCACACGACAAAACGCGCAGTCATCCAGATGCACCGGAGCACAATCGCGTTGCGTGCGGTCTTCGATGTGCGACTTCGGGGCATTGCGTGACCCACCCGATGCATCGGCCAGCCCGGCCAGCAACGGCGCCCCGGCCTGAAACAAGGCGAGTGCGAGCGTCAGAGCGCGGGTCCATACCGTCATGCGTCGCATCGGGGTAATAGAAACTATTCTTATCGGAAAAGACAAGTGGGGTTCGCCAGGATGGCCCTTCGACACAAGCGACATGGGCGCCCGTGCGGTGGCGTGACGGGCACGACAGTCCGGCTCGAGCGGCATTACACGCCGACTCGTCGTCAAGCCCCTCCTGCGCGACGGTCGCACCCCAACACCCCGCAACTATTCCGTCGACGCATGCGACGCCGCTCTGCCCTCCAGCGGGTGTCATCCACGTTGCTCGAATGGGGCAGGTGGCCCGCGCCACGGCTGGACACGGCAAGCACTTGGCGAGCATCGGGGGGTCACCCCGGCGAGGAGCGATACCGCGCCCGGGACGGCTCCAAGGAAGCCAGACTCGCGGGACTAGCTCGTCAGACTCTGACAACCGCCCGTCAACAAATGCCTACAATCGCCACCATCGGGCCCGATCCGTCTTGACCGTCCCAGAATTTTCGCTCGGATGAGTCGTCGGTGATCCACGGCGGCGCGCCGACCGAGCGTCCCGAGTTGAGTGCCGCGGACATGCAGTGCGTGAGGGCTTTCCGTTCGTCGCGTTCCAGCGCGAGGCGCTGGTGCGCCGGTACGATGCGGCGTGCGCCTGGCCGTCGGCTGGGCCATTGCCGCCTCGGCGAGCCTCGTGGGGCTGTGGGCCTCGTTCTCCATGGACCTGCCGACAGGAGCTGCCATCGTCTGCGCCTGCGGGCTGGCGCTCGTCGTG
This sequence comes from Gemmatimonadota bacterium, assembly GCA_947504615.1. Classification (GTDB taxonomy): domain Bacteria; phylum Gemmatimonadota; class Gemmatimonadetes; order Gemmatimonadales; family Gemmatimonadaceae; genus PNKL01. Next base: position 14,696 of record CANNKR010000011.1, read on the forward strand.
GTCACGCTCGGGGTGAGCGTGCGGCAGAAGCGGCTGGTGTAGCTGGGCCAGATTTCGGAATCCGGGGTCCGGATTCCGAAATCTGCGGCTATCGTCCGCCCGCGAACGCGCGGAGCTTGCGCAGCATCCGACGGTCGTTGGTGATCATGTCGTCGCCCTTGGGGGTTTCGAGCACCTTCGGAACCGCCGCGAAGCGCTGGTCGGTCATGATGCGCCGGAAGGCGCCCTCGCCGATGGAACCGAGCCCGATCAACTCGTGCCGGTCCTTCTTCGACGCCAGCGGCGCCTTGGAGTCGTTGAGGTGCAGCAGGCCGAGGCGGTGGAATCCCACCACATCGCTGAAGCGTGTCATCACGCCGTCGAAGTCATTGGCCAAATCGTAGCCGGAGGCGTAGACGTGGGCGGTGTCGAAGCAGACGCCCACGCGATCCTGCAGCGCGGCCGGCAGCTGACCCAGCAGGTCGGCCATTTCCTCGAAGGTCGATCCGATCACGGTGCCCTGGCCGGCCGTGAGTTCCATCAGCAGGCGCGTGGGGCCGGTAACCCGCTCGAGCACCTGCGTGATGGCGTCGGCGTTGCGCGCGATGCCATCGGCGCGGTGGTCCATGAAGTTGCCCGGGTGCGACACGACGGCGTCGAGTCCCAACGCGTTGCTGCGGCGCATCTCGCACTCGAACGACTCAATGGACTTGGCGCGGAGCACCGGGTCGGGCGACGCGAGGTTGATCAGGTAGCTGTCGTGCGCGGTGCAGAACGTGACCGGCGTCGCCGCGAGTGCCGTCCGGAACGTCTTCACCTCGGCGTCGGTGCACGGCTTCTCCTTCCACTGGTTGGCCTGCTTGGTGAACAGCTGCATGGCCGTGGCGCCAATGTCGGGGGCGCGGGGCGGGGCCGTGGCGATGCCGCCGGCGGTTGAGAGGTGGGCGCCGAGCGGCGCGCCGTAGTATGGGATGTCGTAGGGCGACATGCCTGCGCCCACCGGAATGACGCCCGTCTTCGGCATTTTAACCGCAGCCACGGCTTCCTCGCGCGGGGCGGGCTTCGCGACCGGTTTCGCGACCGGCTTCGGTGCCGGTTTCTTAACCACCACTTTCTTTACCACCACTTTCTTGACCACGGCAGGCTTCGCGGCGGCCTTCTTGACCACCGCCTTGGCGGCCGGCTTCTTCCCGATGGGTTTCGTCACGACGGCCTTCGTTCTTGCGGCGCCCGTCTTGGTGCCTGTCTTCTTCGCGGCCATGGTCACACTCCCGTCGACTATCAACCATCGACTATCGTCTGTCGTCTAGTGCGTGTTGTCTATGCAACCCTGCGGACGATGCAGTCTCCGACGTCCGCCTCGTAGGCGCGGAAGCGCCCACACACGCTGCACCGCCTGGCGGTCAGCGGCGCTGGCGCAACCATTCGAGCGGATCAACCGCGCGCCCTTTGGGGCGCATCTCGAAATGTAAGTGGGCGTCGAGGTCTGGGTCGGTTCTGCCCACCGTTCCGACGATTTGGCCCTTTTGGACGCCCTGCCCCTTGCGCACGTCCAGCCGCGAAAGTGAGCCGTACACGGAGAAGTCGCCGTCGCCGTGGCTCACGATCACCGTAAGTCCATACGTGCCAAACGACTCGGCCAGCACCACGCTCCCCGTCGAGACGGCGCGCACCGCCGTACCGGCCGGCGCGCCGATGCCCACGCCGTTCCATCGCGTGGTGGTGTTGTTGGCGTTGACCACGCGTCCGAAGCGGTAGAGGATTGCCCCCTCCACCGGCCAGTCGAGCCGTCCGAAGTCGCTCGTCTTCAGGGTGCTGGCCGCCGCCGGCGCGTTGGGGCGCGCGGCCACCGCGCGCCGTCGCTCGGCCTCGAACGTCGCCAGCAGGTCACCCAGGCGCTTCTCGTCCCGCTGGATCTGCTGCAGGCGCTGCTCGGTCTGGCGGGCATTTTGCTGGGCGCGCTCCAGCGAACGGCCGCGCGCGTCCTCGAGTTCGCGCAGGCGGCGCTCCTCGTCGGACTTCTGTTCGCGGTTGATCTCCATCTCGCCGCGCAGTCGCACGAGCTGGGTGCGCGTGCCCATGATCTGGTCGTTCAGCAGCTCGACGCGGCGGACGAGCGCGCGGTCGCGCTGGGTCACGAGGTGCAGGTACTTGTAGCGGGCGACCAGCGCGCCGAACGACTGCGCCGACAGCAGGGCTTCCAGCGAGTACAGCGCCCCGCGCTTGTATATCTCGCGGACGCGCCGCTGCAGCATGGAGCGCTTGATGACCAGTTCATCCTGTGCGAGCACGAGGCCACCGGTGGCATCGTCGACCTCGCCTTCGAGCGCGCCGATCTGGCTGTCGAGCGACCGTACCAGCCGGGCGGTGGCGTCGGCCTGTCGCTCGATGTTGGTGCGCTCCTCGTTCAGGTCATGCACGGTGCCCTGGATCTGGCGCATCCGCTGCTCCAGCCGCTCGCGTTCGGCGCGCACGCGGTCGAGCTCGTCGCGCTGGGCCTTGGCGCGGTCGGCGGCGGACTGCGGCGCGGCGGGCTGTTGCGCGATGGCAGACGGTGGACGGCAGACGCCAGAGACCGCGGCACACAGCACCAGCAGGGCGACGCGTGTCCACCGCAGCGGCCACGCTCTACCGTCTCCCGTCTCCCGTCTGCCGTCTGCCGTCATACCCGCTTGAGGTGCCGTCCCACGCTCAGCGCGGAGCCAGCGAGCCCGATGCTCGCTCCGGCGATGACGCCCACGGCGCCCATCCAGGGGTCGAAGAACGTGGCCTGCACGACGAACCGGTTGATGACCAGCAGCGCCACCCACGCGAGCACCAGGGCGAACAGGCCGCCGAGCGTCCCCTTGAGGAATCCCTCGATGAGGAACGGCGCGCGTATGAAGCCGTCGGTCGCGCCGACCAGCCGCATGATGGCGATCTCGCGCGATCGCGCGAGCACGGCCATGCGAATGGTGGAGCCGATGATGATGATGGCCACCACCGCGAAGGTGAGGCCGAGACAGGCGCCCGCGAGCGTGGCGATGTTGCGCAGGCGGTGGAGCTTCTCCACCCACTCCTCGCCGAAGCGGATGTCATCCACGAAGTCGTATACCTCGATGCGCTTGGCCACGGCCCGCACGGTGGCGGGGTCGCGGAAGCCCACCTTCAGGCGCACCTCGATGGACGCGGGGAGGATGCCCTCCTCAAAGACGTCGCTGAACTCGCCCAGCTCGCGCCGCGCGCGGTCGAGTGCTTCGCCCTGCGTCACCAGCTTGACCGACGCCGCTTCGGGGAACGCGCCGATGTCGCCCAGCGCGGCGCTCGTCGCTTCGGCGCCCGTGCCGTCGGCAATGAACGCGCGAATCTCCACGCGATCTTCCACCTGGCGCAGCGCGTTGCGGATGTTCAGCGCCACCAGCCCGAACAGGCCGAAGGCGAAGAGCGAGAAGGCAATGGTCGTGATCGACAGCGCGCTGAGCATCGGCGCGCGCCGGAAGGCGAGCAGGGCCTCGCGGATGGCGAGCCTCATGCGTCGTCCGCCAACGACTTGATCGGGCCCGACGGGCGCGGCCCGCCATCGGCCGCGGAGTCGAAGACGAGCTGCCCGCGGTTGACCTCGATGGTGCGGCACCCGGAGCGCCGCACGAGGTCGAGGTCGTGCGTGGCCATCAGCACGGCGGTGCCGCTGGCGTTGATGTCGCGGAACAGCTGGTAGATGCCGCGCGTGGCGCGCTCGTCGAGATTGCCCGTGGGCTCGTCGGCCACCAGCACCACGGGATCATTGGCCAGCGCGCGGGCAATGGCGACCCGCTGCTGCTCGCCCCCCGAAAGCTCACTCGGGAGCGCGGTGGCTTTGGCGCCAAGACCGACCTGCGTGAGCAGCCGTGCCACGCGCCCCGGAATCTGCGCGGCGGGGGTGCCCGTCACTTCGAGCGCGAAGGCGACGTTGGACTCGACGTTGCGGTCCTCGAGCAGGCGAAAATCCTGGAAGATGATGCCGAGGCGCCGGCGCAGCTTGGGGACGTCGGTGGTCTTGTATGTCACCGAACTCATGCCGCAGACCTTCACTTCGCCCTGGGTCGGGCGCTCGTCGAAGAAGCAGAGCTTGAGGATCGTGCTCTTGCCGGCGCCGCTGGGCCCGGTGATGAACACGAACTCGCCCTTGTTGACCTGGAACGAGACGTCCTGCAGGGCCACGCCGGAGCGCGCGAAGGTCTTGTGGACGTGCGAGAATCGGATCATCAGGGGCTAGCGCAGGGCCTGCTCGAGGTCGGCAATGATGTCGCCGACGTCCTCGAGTCCGACGCTCAGACGAATGAAGCCGTCGGGAATGCCAATATGCGTGCGCTCGTCCGGCGTGAGCCGCGCGTGCGACGAGTGGCGCGGCTCGCTGACGAGCGTATCGACCCCGCCCAGGCTCGCCGCATAGCGCGCGAGCTTGAGCTTCCGGGCAAAGCGGTCGGCCGCCTTGCCGCCGCCGGCGAGTTCGAAGGCGACCATGCCGCCGAAGCCGTCGAGCTGGTCCACCGCGACCTCGTGGTCGGGGTGGCTGGCGAGCCCGGGATAGTAGCAGCGACGCACTTCCTTGCGCTCCTCGGCCCACGTCGCGATGGCCATCGCGCTCTCGTTCTGCCGTTTCACGCGCACGTCGAGCGTCTTGAGCCCGCGCTCCAGCAACCAGCAGGCGAACGGGTCGGGGGTCTGCCCCCAGACGATCTCCTTCTGCTTCACCTCGTCGATGTACGGCACCGTGCCGCAGACGATGCCGCCCAGGATGTCGTGGTGACCGTTGAGGAACTTCGTTGCCGAGTGAATGACGACGTCGGCGCCGTGCTCGAGCGGCCGGAAGTTCACCGGGCTGGCGAAGGTGGAATCGACCACCAGCGCGATGCCCAGTTCCTTGGTGAGCAGCGAGACGCCGCGCATGTCGAGCACGCGGCAGGTCGGATTCACCGGCGACTCGATGAAGATGGCCCGTGTTTCCTTGCGCAGGCGCCGGCGCCAGGCGCGCGGCTCGAACGGATCGACGAGGGTGACGTCGATCCCCATCTGCGTGAACTCCTCGAGGAACAGCCGGCGCGTGCCGCCGTAAATGAACTGGCTGGCCAGCAGGTGGTCGCCGGGGCGCAGCAGGGCGAGCAGGCCGCAGGCCGTGGCCCCCATGCCGCTGGACAGCATCAGCGCCGCTTCGGCCCCCTCGAGCAGCGCAATGCGCTTCTGGATGCGCTCCGCGTTCGGCGTGTTGCCGTACCGCGTGTACATGATGTTGTCGTCGCCGCCGGGCTCCTGCACGTAGTTCACGGACTGCACGAGCGGCGGCACCACGGGATCTCCCGCGACGTGCGGGCCGTCGCCGCCGTGAATGGCGAGCGTGGCGAGGGCGTGTGGTCGGACTGTCTTTCTGGAAATCGCCATGGCTCAGACCGGCTTGGGATTCAGCATCGGCCGTTCCGCGTCGACGCGAACGAGCCGAACAATTTCAGTCGTCGCCAGGCCGGCGACGTCGCGCACCACCACGCCGCCTCGCGGCAGCGTGTCGTCAATCATCGCGGGGGCGAGGTCGTGCCGGCGCGGGCCATAAATCCAGACGAGGTCGCCGTCATTGATGCCGCGCATGCGTGCATCGTCGGACCGCAGGCGAATAGCCGGACCACGATCGGCGTCGCCACGGCGCGACCCGACGAATCCCACCACCTGCAAGGGCGGGTTGGTGCCTGTCATTACTGGACCACGTCGGCTGCGCCGAGCGACAGGTACCCCCCGCTGCCGCGGCGCACGAGTCGCCGGCGCGAGAGTGCGTCGAGCACCTCGGCCACGAAATCCTCGCCGAAGCCGAACTCATCGGCGAGTTCGGCCGCCTCGGCGCGCCCGCGCATGCGCACCATGTCCCAGGCGCGCCGCTCGGCCTCGCTCACCGCGCCGATCAGCGCCGGCCGGCCATCCTCGCAGACACAGACGAGCGCGAGGCCGTGGTGCGTGAGCACCGATTCCACGAGTTCGAGGTGGTCCTCGCCGATGCCGAGGAAGACCACGTACCCGCCGCGGGTGGGATCGTCGTTCTGCAACAGCACGAGCAGCTTGGCCACCACCTCGTCGGCACACGAGTAGTCCATGAGCCCGATGGACGAGAAGTCGAGCGAGGTCGTGCCGCCTTCGCGGATGGCCAGGAGTTCGCGCTCGATCTGGTGACGCACGGCCATGCCCGTGGGCCGGGTCAGGAGGTTGTCGTAGTTCTGGTTGACGGCGCTGCGAAGCACCGCGCAGACATCAATGGTGTGGCGAAGCATGGTCATCGATCGATCTTTTCCGGAATCATGATCAGCAGTTGCGTGCCCGGCATGAACGCCAGGCGATCCTTGCGTACGACGTCCTCGTCCCACGCCGGTACCATGGCCATGCGCGCGGTGCCGCTGCGCACGGCCAGCTTGCCTTCCCACCGGTTCAGGTAGCCGCGAATGCCCTTGAAGCCCTGCCCGCGGCCGTGATCGGGAAAGCGGCTGGTCCCCTGGATGACGGCCGTCTCGAGGGCCTGCCCATCGTCCCACCGGTCGGTGAGCGGGCGCCGGTTGCCGCTCTCCAGCGACTGGCGGATGCCGACCCCCGCGTCGCAGACGGCGATCTGCACGATCTGCCGTCCGCCAAGCCGCTTGCGGTAGGCGTAGTTCTGCGCGGCCACCCAGCCCCCGCATCCGGCGTGCTCGACGATATTCTGGCACGCCTCCGACAGCGTCATGGCAAAGCCCATCACGGCGCGCGACTCGAGGTGGAGATTTCCCGTAATGATGGCGGCCGCCTTCTTCTCGATGCGGCTGACCACGGTGTGCACGTCGTCGCTGCGCGAGACCGGGGTGATTTCCAAAAGGTTGCCGGACTCGCCGGTGGTCCGGGGCGTCGGCACCTTGCCGTGGATCTCGAACAACTCGTCCGCGTAACGGAAGAAACTGGCGCGCGACCAGTACGAGGCGGTGTCGTCCTTCTCCGGGACATTGAACAGCGGCTTCTCGGCCCGCGACTGCGCCAGCGTCAGCAGCGCGGTCAGGCCGAACGGCGAGGCCCACGTCGTGTAGCGGGCGTCGATCAGGATCTTGGCATCGAGCGGAATGTCCACCAGCTGATCGAGCACGTGCTCGAACGTCTGGTCATCTAGCGATGGCGGGACAGTGATGACGTTCACGAGGGACTCAACTCTCCACGGAGAAAATGCGCGAGCCCGGTGGCTCCGCGGTGTTCGACATTCCGGGCCGCCGCGTCGAGCGCCGCACGCAAGGCCTCTGTGATTATATCACCCGCGAGCAACCGTGAGTAATAGGTTGCGCCGAACACGTCCCCGCATCCTGTGGGGTCCCCCTTGACGCGGACCAGATCGGCACTCGGCGCCAGCAGCGCCGTGCGCAGCGCACCGCTTGACAACGCCAGCGGAGCGTCTCCTGTGGCGCGGTCGGCCAGCTGTCCAAAGTGGGGCGGGGCGAAGTACACCGCGCCGCGCGCACCCAGCGTGACCACCAGCGACTGCACGCCGTTGGCCAGCGCCGTGGCGGCCAGGGCAAAGCCGTCGGGGGCCATCATGGACAGTTCGTCCTCGTTGACCTGCAGCAGGTCGAAGCAGCGGCACCAGTCGGCCACGCGCGCGAGCGGCTGCAGGGTGCGCAGCCCGGACGGGTGCACGGCCAGCACCAGGGAATGCAGGTCGCAGTAGATCGGGCCGCGGAAGTGCTGGCGCAGCAGCGTCGCCGTCTCGAGGTCGAGTTCGAACCCGGAGATGAGGTTCACGTACAGCGCGTCCAGCCCCGTCAGCAGCGGTTGCAGCCCCTGCCAGCTCCAGCCCGGCACGCCGCCGGTGAGCACCTCGGTGCGGCGCTCGGCGTCCACGTAGCGCAGTTCCACCCGGTTGTTGGGCCAGGGGACCGACACGGCGGCGGCATCGGGGGCCACCCGGCGCAGTGAGGCGAGGAACTGACGCGCCTCACGCGCCAGGTCGTCGCCCACCTTGACGATCGGCACGATCTCCCAGTCGTCGGGGAGTGCGGCGTCGAAGCCGGCCAGCGCGTACGTGATGCCGCCCCACTCCTGCACGGGGGCCGTGCGCACGTCGCGTCCGTAGATGACGTCCCAGACGAAGGTGCCGAGGACGCCGACCCGGCGCTTCCTCACGCCACCGGATGCTCGGCCAGGAACGCGGCCACCGCGCCGACCATCCCGGCGCTGCCGCCGAGCGCGCCCGGTACGATGCGGCAGGCATCGACCGCCGGCTTGAACGCGCGCTTTTTCACTTCGGCCCGCAGCGGGACGAAGAGCGAGTCGCCGGCCTGTGCCACGCCACCCGCGAGCACCACGACGTCGGGGTTGAAGACGTTCAGCATGTTCGCGACGCCGGTGCCGAGGAAACGGGCCGTTTCGCGCACCACCTCCGAGGCCAGGGCGTCGCCGTCCTTGGACGCGCGGTAGACGATGGCGGCGGTCAGCTTGGTAAGGTCGCCTCCACACAACTCGTTGAGCAGGGACGGCTCGCCGCCGGCCAGCGCCTCGCGGGCGCGTTCGGCGATGGCCGGCCCCGAGGCATAGGCTTCGAGGCAGCCGTAGTTGCCGCAGCCGCAGCGGCGCCCCGTGCTGTCGATGGTCATGTGGCCGATCTCGCCGGCCACGTCACTGGCCCCGTGGTACAGCTTGCCATCGAGGATCAGCCCGCCACCGATGCCGGTGCCCAGCGTGAAGCCCACGACATTGCGTCCTCCCTTGGCCGCACCCAGCCACCACTCAGCCAGCGTGGCGCAGTTGGCGTCGTTGTCGAGCGAGGCAGCCAGGCCGACCTGATCGCTGACGCGGTCGCGCAAGGGGAAGTTGGTCCATCCCAGATTGGGGGTGATGATCACCAACCCTTTCTCTCGATCGAGCGGGCCCGGCGAGCCGATGCCCACGCCGGCAAACTGCGCCCGCGTCGCCCCCGTCTCGCGGATCGTCGTGGCGATGGTCGTCTCGATCATCGCGCAGATGCGGTCGATCACTCCGTCGGCGCCGAGCTTGGCCAGTGTCGGCAGCGTGTGGACGCCAATCTCGCGGCTGCCATCGGCCGGCATGGCGCCGACGACGAGGTTCGTGCCGCCGATGTCGACGCCGATGATGTACGTGGAGGAGATGGGCATCAGGATGCGGTGGGAGGAACCAGCAAAATGCGCAGCCGAGCGACCACCCGCGAGGGCTCGAGCGAGCGCATGCACTGAAAATGGCCCAGCGGACACACCTTGGGGCCGTGCGGGTGGCAGGGGCGGCACGCGAGGGGTTCGACGCCGAGCGATTCGGAGCGCGGCGCGAGCGGGCCAAAGCCGAACGCCGGCACCGTGGGCCCGAAGAGGGTAATCGTCGGCGTGCCGACCCCCGACGCGAGGTGCGTGGGCGCGGAATCGTTGGCGACCAGTGCGGTGCAACGGGCGATGAGTGTGGCGCTGGCCAGCAGCGAGAGGCGTCCCGATGCGTCGAGCACGCGCCCCGGAGCTGCCCGGGCGATGCTCGCGGCCAGCCCGTTGTCGTCGGCGCTGCCGATCACCACGAAGCGGGCCTCTTCGATCCCCGCCGCCAGCGCGTCGAAATGCGGCCAGCGCTTGGTCCCCCAGATGCTTCCCGGAGCCAGCGCCACCAGCGGGGCACCGCCGGCGAAGTCGCCGAGCAGGGCATCCACCGCAGCGTGCTCCTCGGCGCCCGGGTACAGGCGCGGGCGCAGGGCCTCGGCTTCCGGCGCCGCCGCGTTGTTTCCGGCGGAGAGTCGCCACAAGCGCTCGGCGTGATGCGCGGTTCGATTGAACGCCACGCGCTCCGTATAGAACGCGCGTCCGGCCGACGTATCGAATCCCACGCGCCGCGGGATGCCGGCGGCGCGCGCCAGCACCGCGCTGCGCAGGGAGCCCTGGGCCAGGTACACCGCATCGTAGCGGCCGTCCCGCAGTCGCCGAGCCACGCGCCGCAGCCCGCTGATCCCCGCGTCGGCACCGCGCTTGTCGTACACGAGCAGCGCCCGTATGGCCGGATTACCGTGGAGGATCGTGGCACCCGCGGGCGTTGCCAGCACGTCCACCGGTCCGCGCGCGGCGAGCGCCGCGATCAACGGTGTCGTGAGGACCGTGTCGCCTAGAAACGACGTCTGGATGATGAGGGAAGACACGGTACAAGAGTAACGAAGATTGCTGGAGCGCACGAGCGCACGAGCGCACGAGCGCACGAGCGCACGAGCGCACGAGTGCCTCTCGACTAGTCCACCTGCAGGACGGCCAGGAAGGCCTCCTGCGGAATCTCCACCGAGCCCACGTTCTTCATGCGCTTCTTGCCTTCCTTCTGCTTCTCCAGAAGTTTGCGCTTGCGGCTGATGTCGCCGCCGTAGCACTTGGCGAGCACGTCCTTGCGCAGCGCCTTCACCGTGGTGCGGGCGATGACCTTCTGCCCGATGGCCGCCTGGATGATGACCTCGAAGAGCTGCCGGGGGATCAGTTCCTTCAGCTTGTCCGCGATCTTGCGTCCCCAGTCGTACGACTTGCTCTCGTGGATGATCACCGAGAAGGCGTCCACGGGGTCGCCGTTGATGAGCATGTCAAGGCGCACGAGGTCGCTGCGGCGGTATTCGAGCATCTCGTAGTCGAGCGACGCGTACCCGCGCGAGATCGACTTGAGCTTGTCGAAGAAGTCGAGGATGATCTCGGCCAGCGGGAATTCCCACGCGATTTCCACGCGCGTCGTGTCGACGTAGTGCATCCCCTTGTACTCGCCGCGCCGTTCGGTGCCGAGCGACATGATGGGGCCGATGTACTCGGCAGGCGCCATGATGCGGGCCCGCACGTACGGCTCCTCCACGTAGTCCACCACCGATGTCGGCGGCATGAGCGCCGGGTTCTCCACCAGCATCTCGCCGCCGTCGGTGCGGAAGACGTGATACTCCACACTGGGGACCGTGGTGACGAGCGACAGGTTGAACTCGCGCTCCAGGCGCTCCTGCACGATCTCCATGTGCAGCAACCCCAGGAAGCCGCAGCGGAAGCCGAAGCCCAGCGCCGTGGACGTCTCGGGGAGATAGTGCAGGGAGGCGTCGTTGAGCTGCAATTTTTCGAGCGCGTCGCGCAGGTCTTCGTACTGCTGCGTGTCGGTGGGGTAGACGCCGGCGAAGACGAACGACTTCACGGCCTGATAGCCGGGCAGCGGCGAGACGGCGTGCTGGTCGTTGTCGAACACCGTGTCGCCGGCGCGCGTTTCCTTGACCGAGCGCACGCTCGCCACCACGTAGCCCACTTCGCCGGCGGTGAGCGCGTCGGTGGGGACCTGGCGTAGCTGGTTGTAGCCGACTTCGGCCACTTCGTAGACCGCGTCGTTGGTGCCGAAGGTGATCTTCATCCCCTTCTTGAGCGTGCCGTCGACGACGCGCACGCTCGGAATGGCGCCGCGATACCGGTCGTAGTACGAGTCGTACACCAGCGCGCGCAGCGGCGCGGACGCGTCGCCGTGCGGGGCCGGCACCTTGCGCACGACTTCCTCGAGCAGTTCGGGGATGCCGAGCCCTTCCTTGGCGCTCACCAGCAGGATGTCTTCGGGCTTGCAGCCGAGCAGGCCCACGACCTCGGCGCGCCGTTTTTCGGGCTCGGCGCCGGGGAGGTCGATCTTGTTGAGGATCGGGATGATCTCCAGCCCGGCTTCCATGGCGAGGAAGAGGTTGGAGAGCGTCTGCGCCTGGATGCCCTGCGACGCGTCCACCACGAGGATGGCGCCCTCACAGGCGGCCAGCGAGCGTGAGACTTCGTAGGTGAAGTCCACGTGCCCGGGGGTGTCGATGAGGTTGAGCTCGTACGCCTCGCCGCTTTGCGCCGTGTAGGTCATGCGCACGGCGTTCAGCTTGATGGTGATGCCGCGCTCGCGCTCGAGGTCCAGGGTGTCGAGCACCTGGGCCTTCATTTCACGCTTCTGGAGCATGCCCGTGGCCTCGATCAGGCGGTCGGCGAGGGTCGACTTGCCGTGATCGATGTGGGCGACGATGCAGAAGTTGCGGATGCGGCTTTGGTCCAAGGCGTCAGCGGATTGAGGTCAGCCTTGAAAGTTAGCCTCCTGCGAGGCTGGCTCCAAGCCGTTCCGACGTCTTGTTCTGCAGCGGCAGGGTCGTTCAACGCCTGTTCCGGTTCTTTCAACGCGGAGACCGGAGGTGCACTGAGGGCCACGGAGGACGGCGAAATGCCTGGGGGGTTGTGGCGAGCAGTACCATCCCCCGAAC
>CANNKR010000012.1 GCA_947504615.1 Gemmatimonadota bacterium
CGCTGAGCCGCCTGCGGACCAGCGTCGCACCCACCATCGGCGGCCAGCTCGCCGACGCCGCCGGAGTCCCTGTGGATTCGCTCGTCGGGCTCTGGCAGCGCCGCGTGGCCGCCGAGCGGCCGCGATCGCCGCTTCCCAACGCCGGCTTCGTGATTGCCAGCATGGCGTGCATCGTCGTCTGCGGCGTCTGGTCCGCCCGGGGGCAGCCATGGAAATGACCGTGCGCAACTCGGCGGGCCTTGCCGTCGGCGCGTTCGCGCTCGTCGCGCTGGCCATGCCGCCTCGTCCAACGGGCAGCCCCTACAATCCCGACGATCGCCGCACCACCGTCGAGCGCACCAAGCGCGTGATCGAAGCCGCCGAGGATTCGCTGCGACAGGTCAAGGGCGCCCTGCGCACCCGCGTCCTGCGCGACTCGGTGGCACGCATGCTCGCAGCATTTCCTGCAGACGCGCGCGATCAGCTCATCCTCGATCAGCGCATTGCACCCTCCCTGCGCCTGCTGATGCAGGGGACGTATGCAGCCTCCCGAGCCCGCCTCCCCCAGGGACGGGTCGCCCTGCCGATGTTCGTGGTGCTAGACACGCTCTGGTTCACCTCGACACAGTGGATCGAGGATGCCTCCAAAGGCAGGCCGACATGCGCGACTATCATGCACGTGGCCGTCTCGAGTTATTCTGGACCTGGCGTGGCGCGCAACCAGCGGCGGTGGTCGCGCGATGTACGGGTCGCTCTGGGGGCTCAGTTCCCGAAGCCGGACGATTTCGGGCTCTGCGCCTTCGAGGCGGCGTTCGGCGAACCGGCACGTGTACCGCGTGACTGGCTCCGCGACCGTGGTTGGCGCCCGGTGGGCACCGGCCTTTCGGCGTCGCGCCCCCGCCGACGCTTTGACCCCTTCTATTATGGTCTCAACTGGGACAGCTACGACAACGGCGCCCTCGGGATGCGCTATCGCGCCTGCTATGCGGGGCGTACCGCAGAGTGCAACGCCGCCGCCGCGTCGGTGATACCTCGTCGGCAATGGCAGTTCGATACCAGCACCGTCGGGTGGGAGGGATCGCGATTCTGGAGGTGGGGTTTTAGCGGGTCCATCGACCTGATGAACGCGCTCGCCGCCAGCATGGGCCCGGAGAAATTCGCCGAGTTGTGGCACGCCGAGGACGCTCCACCCGACGCATACCGGCGCATCACCGGCGTACCGATGGACACGCTGGCGCAGCGAGTGCTGCTGGCGGGACGTCCGCCCATAAGCTTCGGGGCCAGCACCACGGTCTCCGAACTGCTGGCCGTGCTGCTCGTGGCGGCGTTCCTCGCCGGGTTGTCCACGCTGTCACATCCGCGAAACGGACGGACGTAGGGCGCTGCGGTACGGCGCGGCGTACTGCGACGACGCGAGCGAATGGCGCATCAGCCGATGATGCGCCATCTTCTTGCATCCGTCCCCCCCAGCCACGAGCATCGCATGCCCCGTCCCCCCGCCGACCCCCAGCGCCGGTCGTTCCTCGCGCGCCTTGCCGCCGGTACTGCCGCCCTGGGTGCGGTCTTCGCCGGCAGCGCCTCTCCACTCGCCGCCATGCCCGCCGCCCTGCCCGTGCAGGACGGCTGGAAGCCTGAGCGGCATCCGCAGGACGACTGGCTCGACCAGATTCCCGGCAAGCATCGGATCTTCTTTGACACCATCTCGCCGACGGGCGCGGCCGACGGCATCACGTTCGCCTCGAACTACGCCACCGCCAGCAAGAACGGCTATGGCCTCGAGGTGAAGGACCTCGCCATCGTCATCTGCTATCGTCACTGGGCCACGGTCTTCGCGTTCAACGACACCGTCTGGGCCAAGTATGGCGAGGCGTGGGGCAAGGCGATCAACTTCAACGACCCCGCCACCAACGCCCCGCCGGTGCGGAACGTGTGGAACGCCACGGGACTCCCCGGGAAGCAGCCGAATCGCGGCGTGACCATCGACATGGCGGTCAAGCGCGGCTTCCACTTTGCCATTTGCGACATGGCCACGCGCGCCTTCGCCGGCATGGCCGCGAAGCCCGGCGGTTCGAGCACCGACGAGATCTACGCCGAGCTGAAGGCGAGCACGCTTGGGAATGCGCACTTTGCCGCGGCCGGGATAGTGGCGGTGGACCGGGCGCAGGAGCGCGGATACTCGTTTGCGTACATCGGCTGAGCTATTCGACGCACTCGTCAGTCGCATTCCAGTCTGAAACTGATTTCATATTCCGAGGCCCCGCATGAAACGCCGCTCCTTCCTGACCGCCGCCGCCCTGACGACCGCCGGGTTCTCCCTGCCGGGGGACGCCACCGCCCAGGCCGCCACGCCGTCTGCCGCGCCAAAGCGGGATGGCCCGCGAGACATTCCGCGCTATCCGCAGGATGCCTGGCTCGACCAGATCCCGGGCAAGCACCGTCTCTTTCTCGACGCCACCGATGTGGCGGGCGCGGGCGGCGCGCTGGGCTACGCGTGGAACTTCATGCGCACCAGCACCACGGGCTATCAGCTGAAGGACGAGGATCAGGCGGTGGTCATCTGCCTGCGCCACGAAGCGACGCAGTTCGCCTTTTCCAATGCGCTCTGGACCAAGCACGACTTTCTCATGAAGGAGAAGTACACGCACCCCGAAACGGGGAAAAAGGTGAAGGGGGGCAATGTCTTCAGGCCCGGCGCCACCGGCACGAAGTCCATGGACAACGACTTCACCTGGGACGCCCTGGCCTGGCGCGGCGTACACTTTGCCATCTGCGGCACCGCCACGCGCGGCCTCGCCCGCCAGATTGCCGGCGCGAGGGCAGACAAAGAGGCGGTGCAGGCGGTCGTGGACGAGCTGATGGCCAACGCCCCGGGCAACGCGCACCTCATGGCCTCGGGGATTCTGGCGACGCAACGCGCCGGCGAATACGCGTATACGGTCGTGAGGGCGTGAACGATTCCTGACGCCGGGTTCCTTTTCCTCAGTCCACGTTAGGGAATGACGCGCGCTGCCTGAGGGGTAATGACGTGCTGTGTCCCCTTCAGCAGTTCGTTGATCTTCCCGACCCGGTCCTTCACGATCCCGTCCAGCCGCACCTGCGCCGTGTCGGTCTCCACCTTCAGTTCGCCCGACCGCAGCTTCTCGCCTTCGGTGATCGGCCACTGCGGCCGTGAGACCATCCCGCTCACCGTCTGCACCTCTTCGCGCAGTCGCGGATACTGCCGGTAACCCAACCCGGGAATCGGGCGGGCCAGCACGGAGTCCTTGAACGTGCGCAGTTCCTTCAAGGCGCCGTCGATCTCCGTCAACGCGGCGGCCGTATTCTCGCCGCGCGGCGATCGCCGCAGCGTCGTCTGCACCGCCGAGAGCTGGGTGATCATGTCGTCGGTGCTCGCCACGACGCGCGTCACGCGCTGCGTGAGCGCCTGCAACTGCAGCGCCGCGTCGTGCTGCGCCGTCACCTGCGCCGGCGTCATCTCCACACGCGGGTCGTTCTGCACGGTCACTGGCTTGGTGTATCGCGTACCGCCGATGACCATCGTCACCTGATACGTGCCGGGAAGCACGGCCGGCGATCCACCACCACCAAAGCCGCCCCCACCGCCACCGCCACCCACCGCGTCATCGGCGCCGGCCGCTTCCGCGGCACGACGACGCTCGCGCAAGGCGGCCAGCGACGTGTCCTGCGGTTGCCCCGCCGCCGCGCCACCACCGAACCCACCGCCGCCCCCGCGTCCGCCACCGCCACCGGCGGGAGCATCGTAGCGCAGGTCCCACGTCACGCGGTTCACGCCGGGTTCATCGGCCACGCGACGGAAACGGCGCACCACCCGGCCGCTCGCATCGGCGACCTCGATGTTCACCTCGCCCACGGGCTGCGACTTCAGGAAGTACGTGATGACCGCGCCGATGGGCGGGTTCTCGCCCGCCCACTTCCGCTGCCCCAGGTTGCCGTCCTTGCTCCACATGTTCCAGCGCACCGCACCGCGCATGTCGAATAGCACCGCGTTCTCCGACTCCGCCCCCCCCGCCCCCAGCTGCTGCAACGCCGTGATGTCGTCCATGATGTACAAGCCGCGTCCGTGCGTCGCGAGCAGCAGGTCGTTGTCGCGCGGATGCACCTGGATGTCGCGCACCGGCACCACCGGCAGGTCACCGCGCAGCGACGTCCAGTGCGCGCCGCGGTCCCACGAGGCGTACACGCCGGCCTCGGTCCCCACGTACAGCAGGTTCTTGTTGCGCGGGTCCTCGCGCACCACGTGCGTCCACCACGCCCGGTCCGGCAGGTCGCCGCGGATGCTCTTCCACGTCTTGCCGAAGTCCGTCGTCATGTAGACGTAGGGCGCGTAGTCGTCGTCCTGATGGTGATCGGCCGTCGCGTAGGCGGTGCCGGCGTCGAAGTGCGACGCTTCCACCGTGGCGATCCACGCCGCGGGCTTGAGCCCCGGCACGTTCACGAAGACGTTGCTCCACGACTTCCCGCCGTCGCGCGTCACCTGCACGTTGCCGTCATCCGACCCGGTCCAGATCACGTTGCTGTCCAGCGGGCTCGGCGCAATGCTCAGCAGCGTCGAATGGAACTCGGCGGCCGTGTTGTCCATCACGATCTCGCCACCCGAGTTCCCCAGCTTCTTCGGATCATTGGTCGTGAGGTCGGGCGAGATCACGTCCCACTTGAGGCCGTAGTTCGCCGACTTGAACAGCACGTTGCCGCCGAAGTACACCACGCCAGGATTCTGTGGCGACAGCGCGATCGGCGAGTTCCAATTGAAGCGGTATTTGTGGCCCGCCATCGCGTCGCCCACCGAACCCACCCGGTTGGGATACGGATAGATGGTCTTCTGCACGCCGCTGCGCGTGTCGGTGATGTTCAGCATGCCGCCCTGCGCGTCGCTGTACACCAGCCACGGTTTGTCGAGCACCGGCACGCCGAAGAAGCCGTCGCCGCCCGACACATTGTACCAGTCGGGGGTGCGAATGCCCTGCCCGCTCAGCGAGTTGCTGGGGCCGCACCAGGTGCCGTTGTCCTGCAGGCCGCCACACACCCGGTACGGCACCTGCAGGTCGTAGTTGATGTGGTAGAACTGCGTGAACGGGAAGGTGTTCACCACGTCCCAGTTCTTGCCGCCGTCGCGGCTCACGGCCCATCCGCCATCATTGCCGTTGAGCATGTAGCGCGGGTCCACCGGGTCGATCCACATGGCCTGATGGTCGCCGTGTACATCGCGCGCGATGGTGCGGAAGTTCTGGCCACCGTCCTCGCTGAAATACAGCCCACCCGACAGCGTGAACACGCGATTCGGGTTCTGCGGGTCGACCCGCAGATCGGCGTAGTAGAACGGGCGGAAGTTGATGTTCGGGTCGCGGTTCACCGTGCGCCACGTCTTGCCGGCATCATCGGTGCGCCACAGTTCGCCCTCGTCCTTGGTCTCGCTGAGCACGTACACGATGTTCGGGTCGCTCGGTGCCACCGCCACGCCGATGCGGTCCATCGCCTTGCGCGGCAGTCCGCGGAACTGGTCGGCGCCCGAGAGCTTCTCCCACGACGCCCCGCCATTCACCGACTTGTACACGGCGGTGTTGCCGCTCCCCGACTCCAGATGCCACGCCCACCGGCGGTACGTGTACATGCCGGCGTAGAGGATGTTGCTGTTGTTCGGGTCCGCCGAGATGTCGGAGCAGGACGTCTGCGGATCCACGTACAGCACCTTCTTCCACGAGGTGCCGCCATCGGTCGTCTTGTAGACGCCGCGATCCTCGTTGGCGCCCCACTCGCGCCCCAGCACGCAGGCGTAGACGATGTCGGGGTTCTTTCCGTCGATCACCAGCCGCGCGATCTTGTCGGACGTCTCCAGCCCGATATGCGTCCAGTGGTCACCGCCGTCCGTGGACTTGTACATCCCGTCACCCACCGACGCGTTGTTGCGCGGATTTCCCTCGCCCGTGCCCACATAGACGATGTTCTTGTCGCTCGGCGCCACGGCGATCGCGCCGATGGAACCGGACGCCTGGTGGTCGAAGATCGGCTTGAACGTCGTGCCGCCGTTGGTCGTCTTGATGATCGCGCCGTTGGCGCCGGCCACGTAGTAGGTCATCGCGTCGCCCGGCACCCCGGTGATCACCGAGATGCGCCCCGCGTTGTTGGTCGGCCCCACCGAGCGCCACGACATGCGTTTCAGCAGGTCGCCCTGATTCGCGGTGGGCGTGGCCGCTCCCGCTGCCGCGGCCCCCTTGGCCACGGTTTTGGCCGCGGCCTTGGTGGCAGGCTGCTGGGCGACGAGGACGCCGGCGCCCATCAGGGCAAGCACGGCGTGACGGACGGCGGAGCGAAGGCTCGGGCGCGTCATGGGAAGTTCCCTGGTGGGGTGAGACGGAGGCCGCCGGATGCGGCGGACCATTGAGACAAACGCGGTACGGCACCCCCCGCTGGGGGCGCTCCTAACCTACGCAGGGCCGTGGCCTGACGCTCAGAGGGCGCTCAGAGACCGCTCAGAGAGCGCTCAGGGGGCGCTGGCTGGCGCGTGCCGGTGATGCGTCGCCTGCTCAAATCCATACGCCAGCGTGATCAGCCGTCCCTCGCTCCACGGACGCCCGAAGATCGTCATCCCCGCCGGCAGCGTGCCGCGGGTGTACCCCATCGGCACCGTGATGGCCGGGAACCCCGTCATCGGCGGAAAGGTCTGGCTGTTGTCGCCGGCCGGCGTGTTCAGGTCGCCGATCAGCCGCGGCGGGTTGCTCCACGTCGGGAAGACCATCGCGTCGAGTTTCAGCGAGTCCATCAACGCCAGCACCGCCACCCGCAGCCGCGCACGCATCGCCTCGCGCGACTGGCACGCGGGACTGTCCTCGGGCTGCACCGTGGTCGCCTGCGCCGTCTGCAGGCGCGTCTGCGCCAGCGGGTGAAAGTTGCCGCTCTTCACGATCTCGTCGATCGTCTTCACCGGTGCATTCGGCCCGCGCGCGGCAAAGTACCCTTCGAGGTCGTGCTTGAAGACGTTGCACGCGCCACCCGTGGTGCGCAGCACCGTCGGCAACGAGTCGATGCCTGCCGGATCCACGATGACAGCCCCCTGCGCCTTCATGGCGTCGAGCGCGCGGGTGAAGACCTGCACCACCTCGCTGTCGGTGCTCGGTCGCTCGTAGGCCTGACGCAGCACGCCGATGCGCGCCCCCTTCAGTCCGCCCGGCACCACGAACGTGCGATAGTCAGTCTCGCGATGATCGCGAGCCGGGGCCGTCACCGGGTCGTCCGGATCCGCACCGGCCACCACCTGGAAGACCGCCACGGCATCGGCCACCGTGCGCGCCATTGGGCCGGCGATGTCGGCGCCGTTCGCCAGCGGCACCACCCCGGCGCGCGACGTCAGCCCCATCGTGGACCGGATGCCCACGAGTGCGTTGTGCGCCGAGGGGCCGCGAATGGAGTTCCCGGTGTCGGTTCCCAGCCCCACCGTGCCTTCATTGGAAGCCACCGCTGCCGCCGTGCCACCGCTCGATCCCGCCGTCACCCGATCGAGCGCGTACGGGTTCTTCGTGTAGCCGGGCAGGATCGAGCTCACCGTCTCGTACGGCGAGAACGCCCACTCCGAGAGGTTGCTCTTGGCTAGGACAATCGCCCCCGCCGCGCGGATGCGCGCCACCATCGTGGCGTCGCGCGGTGGTAGCCATCCCTTGAGCGCCAGCGATCCTGCCGTCGTCTGAAGGTCGTGCGTCTCGAAGTTGTCCTTCACGATCATCGGGATGCAGTGCAGCGCGCCCACGGGCCCTTCGCGGGCGTAGCGCGCGTCGAGCGAGTCGGCCACCGCGAGCGCCGCAGGGTTCACCAGGATGAGCGCGTTGATGGCCGGGCCGCGCTTGTCGTATGCGGCGATGCGCTCGAGGTAGCGCTGCACCAGCTGCCGGCAGGTGAGCGTCTTGGCCTTGAACGCGGCGTGGATGGCGGGGATCGTGGTTTCCTCGACGCGAAAGGTCGAGGGGCGCTGCGCCGGCGCGGTGGCCGGCAGCAACGCGAGGGCGAGGGCAAGGGCGGGTAAGCGCATGCCGCAAAGCCTACTGCGCGCGGTGCCGCGGCGGTAGCACCGTGGCGGCATGACAGGATCGCTCGTTCAACACGGAGACCGGAGCTACACGGAGGGCCACGGAGTACAACAACAAACAAGGGGGCTCGGCAGACAGTACCGTCCGCCGAGCCCCCCCAAAGCTGTTCGCAGTCCTCCGTGGCCCTCTGTGAGCCTCCGGTCTCCGTGTTGAAACGCCTCTACAAAGATCCGCCGGAAATCAGGGCACGACCGCCGTCTTCACCAGCGTCATCGTCAGCGTCGACGGATACTTCTCCGAATGGTGGACGACGTTGTTGGCCGTCACCGGCTTGGTCTCGTCCCAGTTCTTCCCGCCGGTATTCATGTTGCGATCGAAGCGCGGGAAGTTGGAGCTCGACACCTCGATGCGCAGCTTGTGGCCCGGCGCAAAATAGTTGCTCGTGTTCAGCGGCTGCAGCTGCACCTTGTAGACCTTGTCCTTCTCCATCCACACTTCCGGCTTGTCGTACCCGTCGCGATAGCGCATGCGCTGGATCGACTCGTCCAGATTGTATGCGCGACCGTCCGGATACACATCGAGCACCTTCACGGTGAAGTCCGTGTCCTTGACGTCCGACGACACGTACAGCGTCGGCACGATCGGACCGCTGAACTCCATGCCGTCCTTGAACGCCTCCGTGGTGTACACCAGCACATCGGGACGCATCTCGGTCTTCTGGGACTGATCCATCGCCCCGGCCCCCACCGCGTTCCCCTGGCAGCACACGTTCCCGCCCAGCGACATCACCGGGTGGAGTGGATCATACGAGAACTTGTCGGGCGTGTCCTTCTTGGCCGCCTTCATCGACAGCGTGCCGTCGCCGTTCAGCGTGTTGGCGCTGCCGTTGCTCCCCAGATGGAACGTCATCGGCACCGCATCGCGCGGCGGCCAGACATCCGACGTCTTCCACTGGTTCAGTCCCATCACGTAGTACCGCACCTTCGGCACCGTATCCATGGCGCTCGACGGCTTGTCCTTCAGGAACTGGTCGAAGAAATCGAACACGATATTCTGGTACCCCAGCCGGGCGTCGCCCATATCGCGCTCACCGACGACCGTGTGCTCCGTGGCGCGCGTGTACGAGCAGTGCGCCACCGGTGCGATGACCATCCACTGGTTGTCCTTCCCCTTCCCCTGCGCCGTCTTCCGCACGTGGTTGTACATCGCGACGTTCGGCCCCACCGAGACGTCGTACCACGACATGAACCAGAGCCCCGGGATGTTGATGGGCATGTTGTCGTGCCAGTAGCCGCCCTTGTACCACGCCGGATCGTTGGGCGTGCGCTTCATCATCGCGCCGCCTGTCGGCACGGGCATGGAGTCGGCGAAGATGCCGCCCGGGCCGCCGGCGGCCTTGATGAGGTCGATCGTCGGCAGGTGCCAGAACGCCTTGGCCCAGTCCACGGCCGGCGCGCGCTCACCGAGGTCGAACAGTCGCGACGCGTCGATGAGCTGCTGCTGCGTCGTGTTGCGCGGAAACATCGGCCGTACCTGGTTCTGCTCGCCCATCAGCCAGTCGATGAAGAGCATTTGCACGGCGCCGCCGCGATACCAGTTCCCCTGCTCGTAGTACGGCCCCACGCGCCCGACGCCGGCGCCGAAGCCCTGCACGTTCATCGCGGCGTACCCCGGGTTGCCGAGCGCGGCCACCGCCGGCTGCCATTCCGCGGTCGACGAACACCCGGTCGTGCCGATCTTGCCGTTCGACCACGCCTGCGTGCGCAGGTAATTCAACTCGTCGTCGCCGTCGGAGACGGGGGCGCCGAGGATCTCGTAGTTCCCCTCGGAGAAGAAGTGCCCGCGCTCCTGCATGTCGACGTAGGCGTAGCCGCGCTTGATCGCCGTGACGACCGACGACATGTCGCGCGGCACCCCATTGGCGACGTCCCAGTAGTTGAAGTTGTAGGGCGTGCGCACCCAGATCGCCGGGTATTTCTGCGACGCATCCTTGGGGTAGTAGATGTCAGCGGCAATGCGCACGCCGTCGCGCATCGGGATCATCACCTTGCGATCGACCACGGCGATCGACTGCAGTTCGTTCTCGATGGCCCAGCGCTTGGCCTTCACGCTGTCAGGAAGCGGCCCGCCGAACTGCGCGTGGGCGGGGACCGCCCCCAACGCGATCAGGGCGACGAGCGCAAGCAGGCGAATGCGCGGCAGGATCATCGGAATCTCTCCATATGGAAGTCGCTTACAAAGTGCAGACGCACGCACCCCGCGTCCACCCGGACACTTCAGTCTGCATCACGGCAGATAAACGAACAGAGCGCCCAGCTTCCGCCGGACGCTCTGTCGTTCTCTGTAGTACTCTGTCGTACTCTGTCGTTCTCTTACTTCATGTTCGGATTATTGTCCCGCTCCGCACGCGGCAGCGGATAGCACGTGTTGGTTCCGACGTTGGAGTAACCGGGCTTGAAGTACACCCCGTTCGCCGCCGTCATGCTCTTCACCGAGGCCGGCGAGCGCCGGTAGTCGCCCAGACGACGCCCTTCGAGGAAGAAATCGAAGGCCCGCTGGTTGTAGAGCTCGGCCAGCACGCTGGCCGCGTCCGAGGCGCCGGCATAGGCCGCCTGGCCGTTGGCCGCCCGACGCGCCGCAATCACCGTCAGCTGCGCCGTGGCGTCACCCGCCTCGGCCGCCACGTAGTCCGCCTCGAGCTTCGACGCCAGACGGAGCGGCGTGTTGTAGGCCGAAAACTTCTTCTGCTCGTAGAACCCACCCGGCACCGCGTCCTGACCCTGCAACTTGGTCACGCCCGGCGCCAGGTACGGCACGCGCGGATCGTTGGTGCGGTACCACGGCGCCACGCTGATCGACTGCCGATCGAACGTGTACTGGTACAGGCGGTTCGACAGGCGCGTGCGATTCCCCGCGTCGTCGGTCATCTGCAGGTTGAACACGAACGCGGCCGGCACGGCGGCGGCGTCGGCCGATGCCCCGGCCTTGTCGCCCTTCTGCAGCTTGGCGCGGGCACGGCCAACCAGCGCCGCATTGGCCAGCGCGTTGCCGTCCGTGCTGGCGTTCGCCTTGCCGATGTCCATACCCTTCGTGAAGTACACGATCGCCGAGTCCAGCAGCTGCGCCGTCGTCAGTTCTGCGCCCGAGGACAGCGAGCCGGTGCAGAAATCGGTCGCGATCTGCATGATCGCGAAGCCGCGGAACGTCGCGGCCCGGGCATAGTTGATGTTCGTCGTGGGGTTCGGCAGGGTCAGGTCGAGGACCGTCTTGGCCGAGGCCACCGCGAGCGAAATCGGCGCCCACACTTCGGTCTGGAGCGACCCGTTCAGGTCCGAGATCAGGCGGAACCCGAACTCGTTGCGGGTCGGGAAGGTATCGGCGACGTTCGCCTCTTCCGTGAACCAGCCGCCATAGAGCGACAGCCAGCCCAGCGCCGTGGCAAAGTTCTGCTGGGCGGAGTTGGCCAGCGTCGTCGCGCCCGACGTCGGATCGACCGTGGCGGCATCGATGACGTTGGGATTGGTGACGGCAACGAACTTGTCCGAGCAGGCAACGGCTGCCACGAGCAGCGCCGTCCCCACTGTGGTGCGCGTAACCGCGCGTCGAATCGAAATCATGGAGATCATCTCGCGGTTAGAAGGTGAAGTTGACGCGGAGCGTGCTCTTCCGCGGATTGGGCAGCGTCAGGAAGTCCTGCCGCGAGAACGCGTTCGCCTGCGCGTTGATTTCCGGGTCCGACCCGGTGTAGTCGGTCCAGATATTGATGTTCTGCATCGCGAACGTCACCGAGGCGCCGGAGATGGCGTTCCGGAGCGGCTTCAGGAACTCGGACGGCACGGTGTACGTCGCCGAGAGCTCGCGGAAGCGGATGAAGTCGCCCTTCTCCAGGTAGCCGTCGATCACGTCGCTCACCGTGGCCGACTTGCCGGCGGTGGTGACGAAGGCCGGCTGGCCCGGGGTCGGGTTGCCGTAACGGCGCAGGCGCTCCGTCTTGGACAGGGCGAGCGTGTCGAGCCGCAGGTTGGAGCGCACCAGCTGCGTCTCGCGGAAGTAGGCCGTGAAGTTCTGCACCAGGAAGTCGCGCTTGGCGTCGATCATCGCCGTCAGGCGCAGGTTCCGGAACAGCGTCACCGAGTTCGTCAGGTTCCACTCGAACGTCGGCAGCAGGTTGCCCATCGGCGTGAGCGTGTCGTTGACGATCACCTTGTTGGTGGCGAGGTCGATCGACTGGATCTTCTTGGAGACGAACACGCCGAGCTGCTGGCCGACGATCGTGCGGCCGGCGCCACCCAGGGCGAATGGCAGCACCGTGCCCAGGCTGGTGAGTTCGTTGTGCAGCGTGTTGGCGCCGAGGCGCACATTCCACTGCAGGTTCCGCAGGCGCAGCGCGTCGAAGTTCAACGCGACCTCGAGGCCGCTGTTCGTCACCGCGCCGATGTTCGCCAGCGGGTTGGAGCTGAAGCCAAGCGACGGCGGGATCGGCCGCGCGATGATCAGGTCCTTGGTCTTCTTGTTGAAGTACGTGATCTCGGCCGACAGGCGGTTGTTGAAGAACCCGGCGTCGAGACCGGCTTCGAACTCCACACCGCGCTCGGGCTTCAGGCCGGCGTTGCCCGGATTGCCCGGGATGGCGCCGGCGCTCGTCGTGCCGGCCACGTTGTACGCCGCCGACACCAGCGTCGTGAGCGCGTCGCCCGGGTTCGGCGAACGGCCCGTCGTGCCGTAGGCGGCGCGCAGACGCAGCGTGTTCACATAGCGGGAATAGCGGTCAAAGAACTTCTCTTCCGAAATCGCCCAGCTGCCGCCGATCTTCGGCAGCATGATCGCCGGGGCCGACGTGCCGAACGACGAGTTCTTGTCGATACGGGCGCCGATCTGGATGAAACGCTTGTTCGCGTTGCCGATCTGCAGCTGCGTGAGGTAGCCGAACTGCCGCTGCTCGGTGAAACCGCTCGAGCCGGTGGTCACCGCCGCGCCGCTGATCGAGTAGTTGGCGTTCGTCACGAAGCCGGTGCCCGTGGCCGTCGTGGTCGAGTTGCGCGTCGAGATCACCTGCAGGCCGAACGACAGGTTCGTCTCCCACTGCGAGCCGAACTGCTTCTTGATGTTGCCCAGGTAGTCGAACGTGTAGCGCTCGATGTAGCGGAACGTCTGGTTGTTGCTCCCGCCGTCGGACAGGCCGCCGTACCAGAGGCTGTCGTTCTTCGGGAAATAGGTCCGCTGCTCGTCGCCAATGAAGTCCAGGCCGAGCGTGACGCGGTTGGTGAAGTTCTGCATCGGCAGGTACGTCGCCGTGATGTTCGAGTTCACGCGGTGCGTCAGGAGCTTGTGCTGAATCGACGCGATGGCGTTGTAGTGGCGGTTGAAGCCATACCAGCCGTCGTTCGACGCCGCCACCGCGTCACTGCGCGTCAGCGGGCTGCCCAGCATGGAGCCGCCCAGCCAGCCAAAGATGTTGTTGTCGTTGTCCGGGATCTCCGTGTTGCTCTGCGTGAGCCCGAGTCCGGCATCGATCGTCAGCTTTTCCGTCGGCACATAGTTGAAGTTCGTGCGGACGTTGTAGCGCTGGTATTCGTTGTTCGGCAGGATGCCGAGCGTGCGGTCTTCGCCGTACGAGAGGTTGTAGCCGTAGTTCTGGCCACCGCCGCGCCCGTTCCAGCTGATCACGCGATCGGTCCCCGTGCGGAAGGCCCCCACCCGCATGATCGGGTTGTCGTTGACCAGCGTGCCCACCGCCAGCCCGCGGCACAGCGGGTTGGTGCTGGTGGCCGCGACATTGGACGCCGTGCACAGGCCGTAGTTGGCCGGCGGTGTCCACGTGCGCTCGGACTGCCCGTATTCCACGCGCACCGACTGCTGAAAGCCGGCGGTGCCCGAACCCGCGCGCCCCTTCTTGGTGATGATCTGGATCACGCCCGCGCTCGCGTCGGCACCGTACAGCGTCGCCGCGGCCGGTCCCTTCACGACTTCGATGCTCTCGATTTCGTCCGGATTGATGTCGTTCAGGCGGTCGAACACCTGGCCCGACTGGCCCGAGCCGGTCTGGCCTTCAATCGCCCGCACGCCGTCGATGAAGATCAGCGGCTGATTCGACAAGTTGATCGACGACTGGCCACGGATGCGGATCGTCGTCCCCGTGCCCGCCGTGCCCGACTGCGTCGTCAGCGCCACACCCGGCACGCGCGACTGCAGCAGGCTGCCTACCGTGGCGATCGGCGCCTGTGAGATGACGCTCGACACCGCCACCGAGGCCACCAGCGCGGCCTGCGCCTTGCGCTCCAGGTTGCCCGCCGTGCCCGTGATCACGAGTTCGTTCAGCGTCACGAGCGACGCCTGCATCTGGAAGTCATGGGTCGTCCGCTGCCCTGCGGCAACGCGGATCGTGTCGGACATCGCCTTGTAGCCAAAGTGATAGACGCCAATCACCATGCGGCCAGCCTTCACCGTGGTAAAGCGGTATTCACCGGCATCATTGGTCCGCGATTCGAGCGTCGTCCCTGGCAGGACGATCCGGGCATCGGCGAGCGGCCTCTGCGTGGTCTTGTCGATGACCTTGCCGGCGATCGATCCCGTCTGGGCACGAAGTGCCGCGACCGGAACCGCCAGCAGGACCAGCGCCGAGAACACCACGCGTCGGACCGCGACACGCATCACTGCCTTCATCACGCACTCCTTGGGGTGGGGGTGTCGCGAATCCCATCTTTAGTAGAGGGGATTCCCTTACAAACTCTCAGGTAACGACTTAGTTTCGATTCTTCTGCTCAAAAAGTCAAGAAGGACAGAATGCCGAATCAGGCTTGGTCCCGAGCAAGCGCGCCAGTTACCCGCCGAAGGCCGTCCGCGTCACCGTGACCGTGCATTGGGTCGGCCGTGCGCCCAAACCAGGTGCCACAACGCCATCGCCGCCATCAACCTTGCGGTCGATGGCGGCGATCTGGCCCCGCCTCTGCTGGGGCGAACGTGCCCTACGGATTCCGGTCCGTGCAGACCCCGGCGCCCGCGTTCGGATTGTTCAGTTCTGACAGCGGCAGCGGCATCGTGACGTCGGTGCCGTAGTTGCCGCCCTTGTGCCATGCCCCCGTCGGGAAGACGGTGGCCGCAGTCCGGCCGTACTGCCGGATCAGGCGGCGCATGTCGCCCGTTCGGGTGCCGCGCCCATACAGCGTGAAGGCGCGCTCGCGGAACAGCTGGTCCACCCGCGCGGCGTCGGTTCCGGCGTCCGTCAACGGCGTCAGGCCCGTCACGGTGGCGCGCGCGGCATTCAACGTCGCCAACGCACCCGCCGAGTTCGCCACCTTCAACTGCGCCTCGGCCTCGATCAGCCGCGCTTCGATGCCGGCGATGATCGGCACCGAGGACTCCCGCGCCGGCCAGATCCGCTGCACATAGAACGGAGACGTCAGGTCATCACGCACCGTCTTGGTCACGCCGATCAGCTTGCACACCGCATCGTTCCCCAGGCACACCGGAACGCGAGGGTCGTTCGCGGTCGCGTAGTTGAAGCCGACGCCGCCCTCGTTGTTGCTCACGCTGTAGCGCCCGGCGAGGTTGGCCAGGTTCCAGTACGTGTTGCTCGTCGTCGTGATCGCGTGGTACTCCAGGTACTGAAAGCTCGTCAGCACCGTGGCCACAGCCGTCGCCGCCGCGGCCGGACTGTTCAGGTTCAGCAGGATGCGCCCCTTCGTCACCTGCAGCGCACTCCTGATCTTCACGTCATCGACCGTGGTCCCCGTGATCAGCACCAGGCCGGAGTCGGCGTGGGCCAGCGCGCGGTTGTACGCGTCGGTCGTGGACATGGGCGCTCCGTAGACCTCGGCCCCGGCCGTCACGGTGCTGAACACCAAGCCACTGCAGTAGTGCTCGGCCGCGAGGTTTTCGGTGTACGCCTGCACCAGGTACATCTCCGCCACCTGCCACCCCGGAGACGTCGGGCTGTACTGGCGCATCAGGAGGACGGCCTGCTGGGCCGAGAGCCGCGCACGATGCAGCGAGCGGTTGGCGGCGTCCAGGAAGGTGTTCTGCGGGGTGATGATCCGCTGGTCGATTTCCTGGCGGGCAATGAACGAATCGCCGTTGTTCCACTCGTCGGTGAAGAGTCCGCCCAGCTGCAGCAGGCTTTCGCCGCCGCTCGTGGCAACGTTGAGGCGCGCCAGCGCGCCGATGCGTGCGGCGTTGGCGCCTGCCGCGGACGAGACGTCGCTGACATTGATGATGTCCGGATCCGTGACCTGCAGGAGCTCCGTGGGATTGCACGCGACCAGCACCAGCGCGGCGCCGGCGATGGTGGGCGCCGAAACCCGCTGGGCCGCCCGGTACATCCGGGTCCAGAGCGCGCGGGATCTGTTATATGATGGCATTCGAGGCATTCTCCCTTAGAAGCCGAAGTTGATGCGGAACGCGAAGTACGTCGGCGGCGCAAAGGCCTGGAACTCCGACGGCGCGTCACCGGTGTTGCCGAACGCTTCCGGATCCACGCCGGTGTACTTGGTCCAGAGGATCCCGAGGTTTCGCACCGACGCCGTGGCCGTGATGTTCCGGCTGCGGGCCATGCGCGCCCAGGCGCTGGGCAGCGTCGCCGTCATCGCGAGTTCACGGAAGCGGATGAAGTCGCCATCCTCGAAGTAGCCCGCCACCGACCGGCTGGCGTGTTCGCGCCCCATCACCACGCGCGCCTGGGAGGCGAGCGACGCGTTGGGATTGATCAGCCCCGAGCAGTTCAGCCGGCTCAGGCAGCGGATGCGCTCGGTGTTGTTGTAGATCTTGTGGCCGCCCTTGTAGTCGACCAGCGCCGTGAAGCGCAGCGCACCCTTCAGGAAATCGAAACCGTGCGTCATCGCCACTTCGGTGCGCGGCACCGAGTAGCCGATGAAGACCGACGTGTCGGACACGGTGATCTCGGTGAGCTCGATGATGCCGTTCTTGTTCGCGTCGGCGTAGCCCGTCAGCACGCGCGACCACCACCCGAGAATCGGATAGCCGGCGCGGTTCTGCTGCGTGGTGCCGATCGTCGGCTGGCCGCCAAGGCTCGCGACCTTGTTGTCATTGTTCGACCCGTTCAGCGACACGTCCCAGCCGAGCCGATCGCGCTTCAGCAGCTGCACCGTCAGCAGGAACTCGAGGCCCGTGTTGTGCACCTCGCCCAGGTTCTCCAGGCGGGACGTCGCGCCCGTGCCCAGCGACGGGGGGAGCACGCGGTTGATCAGCGCGTCCTTGGAAATCTTGTTGTAATACGTCACCTCGGCCGTCACGCGGCTCTCCCAGAAGGTGCCGTCGACGCCGAGTTCGAGTTCCGCCGAGCGTTCCGGCTTCAGGTTGCGATTGCCGAGCGTCGAGTAGACCACGGCCGGCACATCACCGCTCTCGTTGCGTCCGGCCGTCGCCGAGTAGTACTGCACGGCGTCGATCGTGCCGGGCTGCACGCCCGAGGCGCCGTACGCCGTGCGCAGGCGCAACTGGTTCACCCAGGACAGCTTGGGGAAGAACTTCTCGTCCGAGGCGACCCACGAGAGCGCGAGCTTCGGATAGAAGACCGTCTTGAAGTCGGCGCCGAAGGCGCTGTTGCGGTCGGAGCGCACCGCCGCCGTCAGGAACAGCCGGTCGTTGTATG
This sequence comes from Gemmatimonadota bacterium, assembly GCA_947504615.1. Lineage (GTDB taxonomy): Bacteria > Gemmatimonadota > Gemmatimonadetes > Gemmatimonadales > Gemmatimonadaceae > PNKL01. Next base: position 17,623 of record CANNKR010000012.1, read on the forward strand.
CGACGTTCTCTTCGATGTATCCGCCCAGCGTCCGGCTCTCGCTGGTCGCTTCATCGGCCGCGGCCGTGGCGCCCGCCGTCACCGTCGTGGCCCCCGGCGGGAGCACGAGCCCCGTGGCGCCGTTGCGATCAAAGACGTTGCGGTAGAACTGCACGCCGACGGTCGTCTTGGAGTCGATGACCTCGCTCAGCTTGCGCGTCGCCGTGACGCCGCCGTCCACCGTGTACACAAAGAAATTGGTGCGGTTGTCGCGCTTGTAGCCCAGCCGGTCGGTGCCGAGATCCGGGCAGTTCTGGAAGCGGCAGATCTGCGTATCGGTGCGGTTGGTGTAGTCGAGGCCAAAGTTGGCGCGTCCGACGAGCCAATCGGTCGGCCGCCAGTTGGCGGCGAGCGAACCGATCATGCGCTGCACCGCTTGCCGCGTCACCGCCTGGTAGATGTCGCGCGGCGTGAACTGCCGCCAGCCCCACAGCGTGTCGCCGGCCGGGTTCAGGTTGTACTTGGAACCGGGCCCGCCGTAGATGTTCGCGGCGATGCCGGCGGTGCCGGCGTCATCGCTCATCGGCAGGTAGAGTTCCTGCGTCGTGTATCCCGCGCTCACGGCCAGGTCGGCCTTGGGGGAGAGCGCCACGTTGAGGTTGGCGCGGGTCGAGATCCGGTTGAGCTTGTTGGGGTTCTTCATCTCGTCCAGCAGCGACAGCCCCTTGCGTGCCATGTACCGCTTCTCGAACTCGGGCACCTTGGTCACGCCGTCCTCGGACTCCCACTCGCCGTGCAGGAAGTACCGCACCGCGTCCGAGCCGCCCTTCAGCTGCAGGCCGTGCTGCGTGCGGTAGCCGAGGCCGAACGGCGTCACATCCTTGTCGGCGGTCAGGTCGTACCGGGTGGTGCTGTCCGCCACGCAGGCGCCGCTGGCCTGCTGCGTCAGCAGGCACTGCACGGTGTTCGACTGCGTCGAGTTGGTGGTGGACGTCGTCCCGGTGCGCCAGGCCCGGAACGCGGTGGGATAATCGTTGCGGTCGGCGATCGCCGTCTGCTCGGTGTAGTAGGTCCACTGCGGACGGCCCGCCACGCCGCGCTTGGTCGTGATCACGATCACGCCGTTGGCCGCGTCGGTGCCGTAGAGCGTGGCCGCCGACGGGCCGCGCACGATCTCGATGTTCTCGATCTCTTCGGGGTTCAGGTCGCCCACCCGGCTCGGCGTGGTGCCGCCGACGCTGAGGGTCGACGAGCCGGTGGAGCTTTCCACGCGGATGCCGTCGATGACGTAGATGGGGTTGTTCGAGAGCGCCAGGGAACTGGTGCCGCGCACGCGCACGCGCACGCCGGCCCCCGTCTGGGTGCCCGCGATCACCAGGACGCCCGCCGCGCGGGACGTCAGCAGGTCGCCGACGTTCGTCACCGCATGCGTTTGCGTCACCTGGGCGGCGCTCACCTGGGCGATGGCGTTCCCCACTTCAATGCGCCGTTGCTCGCCGGTCGCCGTCGTCACGATCGGGCTCAGCGTGATGGGAATCGCCGAGAGTTCGAAGTTCACCGTCACCGTCTTGCCGCCAACCACGGTGGCCGGCAGGCGCCGTTCCGCGTAGCCCACGCGAAGCATGCGCACCGTCACTGGGCCCGCGGCCAGGCCACGGATGGTGTACTGGCCATCCGCGTTCGATTGCGTGCCGGCGGTGGTGCCGACGATGATCAGGTTGGCTGACGCGACGGGCTGACCGTTGGCCGCGTCCGTGACGCGCCCGGTAATGGTCCCCTGCGTGGATTGTGCGGTCGCAACAGGGACCACACCGATACAACAAAACGCCGTCAGCAGTACGGCGTGCATGACTCTGCGCGGATTCATAGAGATGGCCACCCTCGGCATGAAGTAGGCGGGGGGCGCGCCAACAAATTCCAGCAAATTACATTACGCAACCCGTGTGAAATTCGTTAGGTGCCGAGGGGGGGGGCCTCACCCGCAGGTGCGAACGAACGAGGCGCCCGGCCAATGGCCGGGCGCCTCACTCTGTTGCCGCCGATACCCCGGCCTAGAAATCGCCGCAGAGCTTGGCCATGATCGATCCATTCATGACGGGTCCCGGGACGGGTGGGGCACCCGCCATGCTGGGCACCGTGCCCGATCCCTGGATGCTGCACACGGAGCCGCCGCCACCCTTCCAGGCCGAGAACTTGTCGCTGACAAACTGCGCCACGCTATTGATCGCAGCATCCGCGCCGGGATACCCGGCCTCAAACGCCGGCACCCGACTCTTGATCAACGCCGCGAGGGACGCCGCACCGAACGACCCATCGCCGGTCGAGCCCCCGAACTTCACCTGCACGGTTGGCGCCGCCGCCAGGGTCCACGGTGCCGAGACATTCGGATAGACCGCGAATGTCGGCCACGACAACAGCCCGACGTTCGTCATCTCGAAGTTCGTGGCCCAGTTGTTCCAGGCGTCCTTCAACGAGTTCACAAACGCCAGCTTGATGGCGTCGGGCGCGGTGCCCATCGCGGTGTACACCGGACCCATGATGTAGCCGATGCCGCCGTCCACGTTGCCGCGCTGGATCTTGCCGTAGGCGCCCGTGATGCTCCCCTTCACGGTCGCCTGCGCGATGGCGGCCCGAATGCCGTTCTGCGCGCCGGTCTTCGCGGTGTTGGCCCAGTCGGTCCACTGGGGAATCGCGTAGACCGTGTACGCGGTCTGCCACCTGATCGTGCGCCCGCTCCGGTCGGGCCCCGTATCGCCCAGCGTATTGCTGGGATCGACGTAGCCGGCGAAGTTGTGCGTCCCCGCGGTGGCAGGCCAGATGAACTTCGCTTCCGTCTGCTGGCCGGCCGGCACATTGGCGGCAACGCCCGACGCAATCGTCTGGCCGCTGCGATCGATGCGCCACGGGATGTTCATCGCGATGTTGCAGTCGTTCGTGAAGTTGAGGTAGATCTCCACCCCCTGGCCGGCCACGGGATTCGCCGTTTGCCTGGGGAGCACGTAGAAGCCGGTAATGTGGTACTTCGACGTGGCGGTGCACTTCGGCGCCACCATGAGTGTCTGCGTCGTCGTCGGCAGTGGAGAGATCTTCTGCGTGGTGATCTGCCCCTGCACCGCCACGCTCGGCACCAGCACGAGGAGCCCTGCAGTCCATCGGAATACGCGAGACACGGCCATCATCGACCTCTCGGGGGCAAAAGTAGGGAGAGCGAACGGGGGAACATAGTCACGCGCGCGCGGCTCCGATGTGCGGCACGTCACAGTGGCGCCCCGTGGGTGGTGCGCGGCGCCTTCGCGCTCCATCTTTCTGCCCCTAATGGAAATCGACCCCCCGAGCCACGCCGCGCGCCCCCCCGAGGCCACGCGCAGCGCGCTGAATGAGAGCCCGCTTCGCACGCAGCGGTTCCGGGCGTTCTTCCGCGGGCATCTCGTGTATCTGGTGCTGATTTTCGCGGCGATTCTGCTCGAGATGGGCTTTTCCTCGGCGGTGCCGTTCAGCTTTCGCTACCTCGTGGACAAGGCGCTGATCAAGCACGACGCGGTGGCGCTCGCGCGCGTCCTGACGCTGCTCGGGGCCGGTGCGGTGGCGGTGACCGTGGTGGGGCTCTGGCGAGACAAGCTGTTCGCCGTGGTGCAGACCGACGTGATCGCCCGCATCCGGCAGGAAATGTTCGCGCACCTGCAGCGGCTGCCACTCGATTTTTATGCCCGCCACAAGCGCGTAGAGATCATGCTGCACTTCAAGCGCGATCTGGGCATGCTCGAGTCGTATGCCACCGCGTTGGTCGCACGCGCCATCCTGCCGTTGCTGAAGATCCTGACGTCGGGCGTGCTGATGTACGTGGTGGATTGGCGACTGGGCCTCGCGAGCACTGTCCTCCTGCCGCTCACCTATGTCGGTCCGCGACGCTACAGCCCGCGCGTCATGGCGGAGTTCACGAACCGCAAGCTCCAGGAGGGGATGGTCGAGGATCTGGTGAAGGAGAGCGTCGGCGCTCAGACGTTGGTGAAAGCGTACGGACTGCAGGCCAAGTACCTCGGTGACTTCAACGGGCGCAACGCCACGCTGGCCGCCACCAGCGTCCAGTATTCGTACTACGGGGCGCTCGTCCGGCGCACGGTGAGCGTCGGGTCGCTGCTGAGCCTCGTCGCCGTCATGGGCATTGGGTCGTTCATGGTGTGGCGCGACGCGCTGACGATCGGGTCGCTCGCGGCATTTCAGGCGCTGTTCGTGGGACTGAACTACGCGCTCGCGGACTTCATGCAGAATCTTCCGGCCATGATGCAGGCCCGCGATGGCCTGGTGGCCATCGACGGGCTCCTGCAGGAACAGCCGCTGGTGGCTGATCACCCGGCGGCGGAACCGTGCGGGCCACTGACGAGCGGCATTGCCTTCCGCGACGTGGTCTTTGGCTACACCTCGGAGGAGACGCACCTGGCCGGTGTCACGTTCGCCATTCCACGCGGCGCCAGCGTGGCGGTGGTGGGCAGCAGCGGGTCGGGCAAGGGCGCCATTCCCAACCTGCTTGAACGGTTCTATGATCCGCGGGGCGGGGCGGTGTTCATCGACGGCCGCGACGTGCGCACGCTGACGCAGGAATCCGTGCGCGCGCGCATCGGCGTGGTCTTCCAGGATCCACTGCTGCTGGAAATTTCGGTGAGCGACAACATTCGGTGCGGCAAGCTGCTTGCGACCGACGAGGAGATCATCGCCGCGGCCAAGCGGGCCGACGCGCACGCCGCGATCGTCGCGCTGCCGAGTGGCTACGACACGGTGGTGACCGAGCGCACCAAGCTCAGCCACCTGCAGCGGCAGCGGCTGTCGCTGGCGCGGGCGCTCATTCGCCAGCCGGATGTGCTGGTGCTCGACGATGTGACGGCGATCCTCGACCAACAGGCCGAAGAGGCGTTTACCGCCACGACCGCGCGCCTGCGTCCGGGGATGACGGTGGTTGAGATCTCCGGCCGTCTGGCACCGATTGCGGGGATGGACGCGATCATCGTGATGGACCAGGGACGCATCGTGGCGGAGGGATCGCACGCGGCCCTGTTGTCGCGCCCCGGCCCCTACCGGGACCTGTGGGACAAGCAGGACGGCTTTTCGTTCAGCGCGGACGGAGAGAACGCCCGCGTCACCATCGATCGCCTGCGGGAGTTCCCGATCTTTTCGGCCCTGAACGCGGCGCAGCTCGATGAGGTGTCCCGGTTCTTCACGTCGGAGACCGTGCCTGCGCACCGCGTGGTGGTGCAGGAAGGAGAACTGGGCGAGCATTTCTACATTATCGTGCGCGGGTTGGTCGATGTGACCAAGCACATCGACGGCGACACGGAGCTTCATGTCGCGTCGCTCGAGACCGGCGACTACTTCGGCGAAGTGTCGCTCCTGCGCAATGAGCCGCGCACCGCGACCGTCAGCACCCTGGCGCCGACGGTCTTCCTCGTGCTGCACCGCGGGCACTTTGCGCGGCTGCTGGAGACGACGCCCGGGCTGCGGGAGTCCCTCGAGTCCAACCTGCGGCTGCGCACCGAGGCGGAGCAGCAGATGCGGGAGCAGAACGGCATCGGCGCCGGCGTCCGCCGGGAGTCGCGAAGCGTCCGCATCGCGCTGCCGCAGGTGGCGGAGATCACCGAGTCCATGTAGTTTCGCGCGTGTTCTCGTTCGAGGTGCCACGCTGACGTTGTTCACGGCGCGTGCCTGTAGCGGACATGTCGGCCCACCGCCCCCCACCGCAGGAGTCGTGATGGCGTTTCGTCAATGCGTTCGTGCCTTGCCCGTGGCGCTGGCGCTCGCCGCGTGGCCGCTCGGGGCGCAGGCCGATGCGCGGGCCAGCGCCGTGTGTACGGTTCCGCAGCGCACGGCACAGCCGGGCACGGCAAGCGCGCAGTACGGGTTGACCCAGGCCTGCTCGGATTCCCTGCGCGCCGCGCTGGTGGATGAGCAGTTCGACAAGGCGCTGCGGATTCTCTTTGGCCAGACGTACAACCCGAAGATGGCCAACTGGGTGGTGTTCGTTGACCGCGCAGGCGTCGTGCGGCAGGCGGTGATGCAGGACGGCCGTCGGCAACCCTTGCTGCGCGCTCAGAAATACGTCTATGCCACCGTGTTCCTGGACGATCCGCCGACGCGCCAGCCGACGAGCATGGAGTGGCCGACGCTCGAACTGTCTCGCCGGTCCATGGACTACGCCAAGGAGTCATTCACGACCTTCCTGATCACCAGCTTTGGCGCAGGCCGGGTGCAGGGCGGCGGCGAACCGGTGCGCACCGTCATGGACATCGACCGGTCGGTGAAGCTCCGTCGGATGACGACCGACACGACGCGGTCCATGTGGTTCGGCTCGGCACGGCTCGAGATTGGCGAGAACACCGACGTGCAGTTTGCGCTCAATGCGGTGGGCGCCGAGACACTGCCCGGTGGACTGACCCGCATCACGACGACGGTCAACAACGCGAAATCAGGACGCATGGAGTTCGGGTTGACCATCGGCTCGTCGTTCGGCCCCGGCCTCAAGTCGGAAGAGGGCTCCGGAGTGACCGTGAACTACGGCGCGCAGTCCAACGTGTTCGTGACCTCGTACGTCAACCTGATTCGGTCGCACCTGCCGCGCGTGCACCGCTCGCTCGGTTTTGTCTTCGGCACCAACATTGCACGCGGCAACATCCTGGACGAAGTGCTTGCGGGCATTGGCCTGGGGCGGGTGCTGGGGGACGGCGGCGTCGTGGTTGGCGTGGTCTACCGTCAGGTGCATACGACCTACACGGATTCGGTGCTCCAGCGCCCGGTCACCGAGACCAAACGCGTGCCGCGGTTCTTTCTGGGATTCGACGTGCGCATGTAGCCGTGGCGCACGCGGTACGCGTCAGTCGTTGACGGCTATGGCAGAAGGTCCGTCTGAACGCCGCAGTCGAATGCGCGCACGTTCTCTTGCGCCGAGTGGTTGGCGAAATGGCCGGAGGGTCGGTGCTCAGGGGCACAAAAAAAGGAGGTCCCAAAAGGACCTCCTTCGCATGTCCAACGACCCGGCTCGCCTGTCGTGCAACTTCCGTGTTTTCAATCACCAATCAAGAGCCACAGGTCGGGATTGAACCGACGACCGCTCGATTACGAATCGAGTGCTCTACCACTGAGCTACTGTGGCGAGAGGCAGATCGCGAGATGGGAGAGCACAAGATCGCGAGATCCGGCTTCGACCGTCCACCGTCCACCGTCCACCGTCTACCGTCTACCGCGCATGCCCTGACTCGGATTCGAACCGAGACGCCTTACGGCACCACCCCCTCAAGATGGCGTGTCTACCAGTTTCACCACCAGGGCGAGCCACCTGCATCAACGCCAACATCAACACCAACATCAACATCAACACCAACACCTCATCCTGCGGTACTCCGACTACGGGAGCGACGGGGCTCGAACCCGCGACCTCTCGAGTGACAGTCGAGTGCTCTAACCAAGCTGAGCTACGCCCCCATGCTCATTCCTGCACCAACTCCACATCCTGTTCGTCCCACCCTGCTGCCTGCGCCGACCTCGGTCCGCATGCCCCCGTCGGGTCGTTCATAGCCCCAACGGGAGTCGAACCCGTCTCTGCACCTTGAAAGGGTGCCGTCCTAACCGATAGACGATGAGGCCGAGGTAAGGCTGAGTAGCGGTAACGGGATTCGAACCCGTGTTACAGCCTTGAGAGGGCCGCGTCCTAGTCCCCTAGACGATACCGCCATGAAGTACCCCCCACTCCGTACCCCCAAACCCTCAGGAGTATCGGTGGCACTTATACACGTGCTGCTGTCAAAAAACTTTGCCGAGCAGGCCAGGAGGGAATCGAACCCCCAACCGCCGGTTTTGGAGACCGGTGCTCTACCAATTGAGCTACTGACCTAAAGTCAGCCGAGGGTCGACGGCCAGCCCCCTCGGGCCTCGCTGCGTGCTCGCTGCGTTCTCGCTGCTTGCTGCATCAGGGTGGCTGACGGGGATTGAACCCGCGACCCCCGGAGCCACAGTCCGGTGCTCTAACCAGCTGAGCTACAGCCACCATGTACCCTCATCCGAATTGCCGGAGCATTTCGGGAGAGGCCGAGGAAAATAACCCCGCGAAACCACCAATTCAACTGCCGACCCGCGTTTGCTCCGTCTACCGTCTACCGTCTACCGTCTACCGTCTACCGTCTACCGTCTGTTCAGTCCTTCGCCCGCTCCATGTACTCACCCGTCGCCGGGTTCACCTTGATCCGCTCGCCCGTCGCGATGAACTCGGGGACGTTCACCGTCACCCCGTTCGACAACGTCGCCGGCTTGCTCGACGCCGTCTTCGTCGCCGTCTTCATCACGGGCGCCGTGTCCACGATGTCGAGCACCAGATACTGCGGAAGATCGATGCCGATCGGCTTGCCATCATAATATTCGGCAAGGATCACCATGTTCTCCTGCATCCACTGCGCATTGTCGCCCAGCATCTCGCCGTCCATCTCGAGCTGGTCGTAGTTCTCGGTGTTCATGAAGTGGTACGCATCGCCGCTCTTGTACATGAACTGCAGCTCATGCGTCTCCATCGCCGCCTTGTCGATGGCGTCGTCGGCACGAAACCGGTGCTCGAAGTTCGACCCCGACGTGAGGTCCTTCAGCTTGGCCTGCACCATCGCGCGCAGGTTGCCCGGCGTGTGGTGGCGGAATTCGATGATGCGACACGGCCGGCCCTCGAACACGATGACCATGCCGCGGCGAATCTGGGTGGCGGGAATCGCCATAGTTGAACCTGACTTACGAGTTTGAGCGAATATTTGGGACAGCCTTCTAACGTAGCGGGTTTGAAGCCATTGAGGTAGGGCCTTGCGTACACTACCAGGTGAGGGGTTCGGGGTGGCGGGTGCAGGTGAGGGGGGACGAGCACCCCTCACCCACCACCTGCACCCGCCACCCCGAACTCCTCCCTTACTCCTCCCCC
>CANNKR010000013.1 GCA_947504615.1 Gemmatimonadota bacterium
AACACAGAGGGCCACGGAGTACTGCACAAATAGGGGGGGCGGCGGAGAGTACTGTCCGCCACACCCCCTCATAGTTTTTGCTGTTGCCGTACTCCGTGGCCCTCCGTGCGACTCCGGTCTCCGTGTTGAATGACTGGCTGAGATCGAGTCATTCAACGCGGAGGAACACGAGGAACGCAGAGGGCCACGGAGTACTGCACAGAAAAGGGGGCGCAGCGGAGAGTCCTGTCCGCCACACCCCCAAGAATTGTTCTGTTGCCGTTGCCGTACTCCGTGGCCCTCCGTGCTACTCCGGTCTCCGTGTTAATTGAACCGGAGCAGACGTCGAGAAACTAGTGCCGAATCCGCTTCAGGTCCCGCGTCAGCTCCGCCCGGAAATCGGGATGCGCAATGGAGATCAGCGCCTCGCCGCGTTCGTGCAGCGTGCACCCATGCAGGTTGACCGCGCCGTATTCAGTGACCACCCAGTGCACGTGGCCGCGCGTGGTGACGACGCCGGCGCCGGGCGTCAGTTCGGTGACGACGCGCGAGATGGTGCCGTTCTTTCCCGTGGACGGCAGGGCGATGATCGCCTTGCCCCCCCGCGACAGCGCGGCGCCGCGAATGAAGTCCATCTGCCCGCCGATGCCCGAGTAGATCCGGTGTCCGAACGAGTCAGCCACTACCTGACCCGTGAGGTCCACCTGGATGGCCGAGTTGATGGCCACCACGCGCGGATTGCGGCGGATGATCGAGGTGTCGTTGGTGCGGTCGCACGGGTGGAACTCGACCGTCAGGTTGTCGTGCACGAAGTCGAACACCCGCTTGGAGCCGATGACGAAGCTCGTGGTCGTGCGCCCGTTGTGCACCTGCTTGTACTTGTTGTTCACGACGCCCGATTCCACAAGATCGATGAGGCGGTCGGAGAACATCTCCGTGTGCACGCCGAGGTCGCGCTTGTCGCCGAGCCGCGAGAGCACGGCGTCTGGAATGGCGCCGATCCCCATCTGCAGGGTGGAGCGATCCTCGATGAGACCGGCGACAATCTCGCCGATCTGGGCTTCCACTTCATTCTCGGGATCACTGATGTGCTGCGGTAGCGGCCGGTCGGTGCAGACGAAGGCGTCGATGCGGTCGAACGTCACGCCGGTGTTGCCGTGCGTGCGCGGCATCTGGTCGTTGATCTCGGCCACGATGAAGCGCGCGCTGTCGGCGGCGGCACGCGCAGCGTCCACCGACGTGCCCAGCGAGCAGATGCCATGCGCGTCGGGCGGGGAGAGCTGCAGAAAGGCGACGTCGAGCGCGACGCGCCGCTCGGTGAAGAGCGCCGGAATGTCGGAGAGAAAGATCGGCACGAAGTCGGCGCGTCCGTCCTCGACGGGCGAGCGCATGCAGGGGCCGTTGAAGAGCGAGATGGAGCGGAAGCGATTGCCTTTCTCGCGGGCCGCCCAGGGGGCGTCGCCGGAGAGGTGCAGATGGTAGAGCCGGATGTCCTCGAGGTCATCGCGCGCCGAGAGCGCTTCGAGGAGGGGGGTGGGGGTGGCAGAGGTGCCTTGCACGAAGATCCGCATGCCGCTGCGCACGAGGGCGAGGGCGTCAGCGGCAGAGACGGCGCGGGAGCGCCAGTCGGTAGGGAAGGGCATTGGGACGGTCGACGGTGGACGGTAGACGGCCGAGCAAGCTCGACCGGCAGCTGGCGTCAGCGAACGGGTATTGATCGCGCTGCCGCCTGCCACGGTGTTTCGCCTTCAAAGTTATAATCGGTACGCCGCGTTGTCGCGTCCGCTTTTCGCTGGTGGTTTGTCGGGTTCTGCAGGTGCCGGGCGGCGTTCCTGGCCTAGTCGCCGGTCGGCCTGTGCCTTGTCCAGTTTCCGGCGGCGAGGTATAATCCGGTCAGTTGCGGGCGTAATTCAGTTGGTAGAATGCCAGCTTCCCAAGCTGGACGTCGTGGGTTCGAGTCCCATCGCCCGCTCTCTACAGATCAACGACTTACAGCGCCGCCGGAATCGTCGATTCCGGCGGCGCTGTCGTTGGTGCCCACGCTGGTGCCCACGGCCGCGCCGAGCGAGCCGCCGCCGAAGTGCGCGAGCACGGCCGCGCGAAGCGCTTCAGGGAGCAGCGCGATGAGCGTCTCGGTCAACGGGGGCAGACCATCAAGACGCGTCTTCGTGCCGGCGCGCACCTCCTGGCGAACGGCCGCCGTCTTCGTGATGAGCCGCTCGTCCTCAGGGTTCTGATAGGTGCCCGGGCGCGTCTTCGAGCCCAGCGTCCAGCCGCCGAGCTTGTCCAGCACGCGGCTGTCGCTCGTGTACTGCGGCGCGGTGTCCGATGAGATCCGGCGTAGACCGTACCAGCCGCGGCCCAAGACCGGCGAGATGCCAGCCGCCACCTCGAGCGCGTGGAACGCATGGCGCAGGGCGTCCCGAGTGATGTGCGTACGGCGAGCGCGCTCCACGTCCGCCGCACCCTGCACGAGCTTTCCGCCCGGCAAGAGATGGTAGTCGGTGCGTGGGTCGGCCGGGTCGTACGCGGCTTCCGCCTTGGCGAGCAGCGTGTCGAGCGCGCGGTCAACGGCGACGCGCTGCGCCTCCGTGAGCGCGAGCGTCTCGCCCTTCTTATTCTTCTTGCCGTGGACCGTGAGCGTGCCGTAAGGCGCCATCGGCAACCGCGTGAGGTCAAGCTGCGAACGGCGCGACTCCGCCACCTGGCCGAGGCGCAGCTCGGCGCCAAGCTCGACGGCAAGCTCGGCGCGCGGGTCCACTATTAGGGCGTGCGGCGGCGCGTCGAAGAGCGGCGCATGTAGCGCGGCCCCCGGGGAATCGACTGCGGCGACGGCGGCGCCTGCTCGGTCATCGAGATGCACGCGGACGCTTACCGTCTTGGTCGTGCCGTTGCGCCCTTTACGCGTTACGCGGAGCCGCAGGGCGATCGGCCGGCCGAGATGGTCGCGCACGATGTTCTTGCGGGTGGCGGTCAGCAAGGACTCCTGGCCGCCGCCATCCGTGACGCGCAGCACCTCACGGTAGCGGAGCCGCTCCGGGTGCCAGAGGGAGACGAGGATGGCATGCGCTTCATCGACGGAGTGACGGGGCCGCTTCACCTTGACGGGCCGCTTGGTAATATCGACCCACTCCTCGCGGAGTTCCTTGCGCCAGCCGTCCACAGGCACGGCGGCGTTCGAGGCAATGTGCTCGCGTTTGCGGAGCCACGATGCCACTGCGTAGAGCGCATCTACCACGACCTCGGCTCGGCGCGGGCCGAACCGCTCGGGCGCCGTCTGGTGGATGGATGCCATGCGCCGCCAGAGCGGTACGATGTGGTTGAAGCGGAGGTCCGACCAGGTCAGGTTGGGGTCGAGCATGCCTGGCGAAAACAGGATGTCGCGGAGGGTCAGCATATCTCCGTACCGTCGCGAGTCCGTCGCTGCGTACTTGCCCGTCTCCTTGTCGAGCGCGAGGTCGAAACCCTCCGTGAGCGTCAGCGACTCCGGCGTCGCGGGAATGTTCGCGCGATCGGATGGCGCTTTGCTCATCAAACTGCCGAAGGGCGGAAGACCAGCGACGAGGCGCGCGTTCGCGGCGATGATCGCCTTGCGGACCGTGTTTTCCAGTTTCGGATCTACGTCCTCATTCGGGGCCTTGCGGACGCGCAGCGCGAGGTGTTTCCTCGACCGCTTGTCGCGACCGGGCATCGACGCATCTGTAAAGCGGACCTGGATGGCACCCCCGACCGAGAGCTCACGTGCGTACACGGTGTGCGGCGGCAGTCCATACGAGAACGTCCACGTCTGTGCCTCTCCGCCATGGCGCCCCTTCGCCGTCGGGGCCGCCATCCTCGGTGCGTCGATCACTTTGCGACTCGTCACGCGGCCCGCATGCTGCGGCCGGCGGCCCCGAGCATCCGGGACTCATACGTCGGCCAATGAATCTTCCATCCGCCTGTGCCCTTATCCGCACCCACGACGTCCAAGAGTTCGCGGCACTCCTTCGTCACCGTCGAGAGGCCCTTGCCCGTCGCGCGTGCCACGTCTTTTGGAGTCAGCCACACGTCGGTTCGGCGCGCTTCGTCGAGCGCCTGTGTCAGGTCCTTGAGCTGACGCTGGAGAAGACCGAGATCGTTCGTGCTGCCGAAACGCGCCGCGAAGCGAGTGATGTCATGCGTGAGCGATGCGATCATCGCCTCGAAGGGCGCGGCGCAGACCAGGCTCGCGGTGATGGTCGACACGGCAGTAGCGTTGGTCGGGTGCTTCCGCGACGAGGAACCAAGCGGACGCAACATCGCTGAGTCGTTGGCCTTCTGGTCGCGGCCCGGCTTCTTCGCGGTTGCTGCCGTCAGGGTCTTCGTCGCCATGCTCGCTCCGGTGGGGGACGGCGAGCACTGTAGGGGACCGGCCCCCGGGGGTGAGAACCCCCCTTCTGGGCGCTTGGGGAGACCGATGGCGGTATGAGAGGTGTGCATGCGGCCACCCTACCGGGCCAGCGTCCGCGAACCAAATCCATTCCGAAGGGGCCCGGCATAGTCCTCCGGTCAGTTTCGGTATATCTTCGGTTAGGTCACTTGCGAGATCCCCTTCTAACCCCCAGTCCCATGACCCCGTCCCTGCCGCCGCACCGATGCGATCCGCAGGTCTGCCTCCGCGTGACGTCGGACGCACCGCTCCGCGCCGACTCCGGCGAGTTGCCTGGGAGCTTGTCCGAGGCACTTCACTGCTCGGCCAAGGCAGTCTGGTTCATCGAGAGTCTACGGCTCCCGATGAACATCGTCGGTGTGCCTTTCCTGGGGACGAAATGGGCCGCCATCCGGTTGGGCCCGATGAGTCTCTCCGAATGGTCTCTCGCCTTACGCAAGGGGACCGTCACGGAGGTGCCCACGCTCACGGCCGACCTCTTGGTCCCCGCGCTCACGGATTCCGACGCAGAGATACGTGGCTGGGCGTACCTGGCGCTTTCGCACGAACCTGCCGTGCCTGATGCCCGCCGGGCGCACCGCCTCGCACACCCGGAGACAGATAGACCCATGCTGCCGAACACCACCGACAGCGACGTCCACGCTCTCCCCACGGGGCGCCGTCGACCGTGGGACCGAGGGGACGGCGGCTTACGTCAGACCGAAGACGACACCTGGCTGAGCGACGAGTGACGGCTATCCCACGTGTCGAAACAAATCAGGTCTGACACGGTGTGTCATATCCGAAAAGGTTAGAGCAGGTCTTTCGGAATGGTTTGACCCGGTGCGTCGCGCGGCGTCACGCAATTGGTCGGTTGGCCGTACGCTGGCTTTCAGGTGGAAGGCGGAATCATCATGTGGCTTCGACGCGATGCCCCCTAGGAGTCTGTCGGATGAAAGCAATCGTGGAGCCCTGACCGCGATTCTGTTTGTTTCGGCTGGTAGACGACCGACCCATGCCGCGGCGGGAAGAACGCTCACTATTCGTTGCGCAAGGGACCGCGCGATGCCACCTTCCGTACGCTCCCCAGTCTGCAGCGAACGCTCGTCGCCCGTCGTGGTGTTATGACTGTTGGGAGGGGTGAGCTCGTGCGGTCGCAATGCAGTTCCTGAGGAGCATCGATGAACGAAATCTGCCGCCGCTCCGGCGAGGTCGCGCGATATCCGAGCCAGGACACCGATCTGGCGCTCGAACACGAAGCGCGGACGGACGCATGACCGGAACCAGGCAGCGACGCCTGGGTTGGCGTCGAGTGGCGGCCGCCCTCCTCATCGTCGCGGCGGCCACCGCGGTGCGCGCCGTCTTCTTCGGAGGACTCGGCCGCGGCACGGCCTACCTGACGTACTACCCAGCCGTGATGTTCGCCGCACTGTACGGCGGGCTCTTCTCGGGTTTCGTCGCCACCGCAGTTTCGGCGGCCCTTGTCTTCTGGTGGACCCAGCGGGGTGTCCTCTCGCCCGTCGAGATAGCGGCGATGGCGGTCTTCCTCGCCAGCAGCACGATCATCACATATATCGCAGAGGCGATGCATCGTGCCCGGGCGGAGGCGGACGCGGCGCGGGACCGAGCCGAAAACGCCAACCGCGCCAAGAGCGCATTCCTCGCGACGATGAGCCACGAGTTGCGCACACCGCTCAATGCCATCCTCGGCTTCTCCAAGCTGATGCTCGACGATTCGGGCGCGTCCGTCGAGAACCGGCGGAGGCTCGAGATCATCAATCGCAGTGGCGCCGGCCTGCTGGGGCTGATCAACAACGTCCTGGACGTGGCGAAAATCGACAGCGGGGGTGTCGCCGCGGTGACCTCGGCGTTCGATGTGCGCCGGCTGGTGACGGAGGTTGTCGACCTGCTGCGGCAGCGCGCCGAGGCCAAGGGCCTGACGCTGACGCTGGAGGTGGCCGGCGACCTGGCTCCGGCGATCGTGGCCGATGCGCTCAAGCTCCGGCAGGTCCTCCTTAACCTCGTTGGCAACGCCGTGAAGTTCACCGCGCAGGGGGGCGTGACGGTGCGGCTGGCGACTCGGCCCACGGGGAACGCCGGGGGCCTCACTCTGGCCATCGAAGTCGCGGACACCGGCGCGGGCATCGCCGCGGCCGACCACGAGCGCATTTTTGACCCGTTCATCCAGCTCGGCCACACGTCCGACCAGGAAGGCACCGGACTGGGTCTCAGCCTCTCGCGTCAGTTCGTGGAGTTGATGGGGGGCGTGATTCGCGTGGCGAGCGCTCCAGGCGAGGGATCGACGTTCCGCGTGGAACTGCCGACGGAACGGGCCGAGGCGTCCGCCGTGATCGCCGCGGAACCCGCCGAAGGGCCCGTGAAACACCTGGCCCCCGGGCAACCCGCGTTCAGGGTGCTGGTGGTCGACGACAAGGCGGAGAACTCGGAGGTGCTGGGCGACCTGCTGGTGCGCACGGGTTTCGAGGTGCGCGTGGTCGAGAACGGCGCGGAGGCCGTGGCGGCGTTCGAGTCGTGGCGGCCGAGTTTCATATGGATGGACTGGCGGATGCCGGTGATGGACGGCCTGGAAGCCACCCGCCGAATCCGTGCGCTCGAGGGCGGGCGCGACGTGAAGATCGCGGCCATCTCGGCCTCGGTGTTCAATGACGAGCGGGAGCAGGTGATGGCCAGTGGTACAGATGATTTCGTCTCGAAGCCAATGCAGTTCCCGGAGGTGCTTGCCTGCATGGTGCGGCACCTCGGCGTGCGCTTCGTTGCCGACCAGTCGGCGCCCTCCGCGGCGGCGCCTCCGCCGGCTGGAGTGGATCACGAGGCACTAGCGGTGCTGCCGCCGCCGCTCCGCGCCGAACTGATGGACGCCCTCGTGAGCCTCGATGACGACAGGATCGCGGCATCGATCGGCCGGGTGGCGGAATTGAGCCCGGCACTGGGTGACGTGCTGGCGTACTACGCTAGTCAGTTTCGCTACACGATCATCACGCGGGCGCTGCGAGCCTGCAAACCCGTCGTTTCGACGGAAGGGGTCTCGTCGTGAACGAAGGCGCATCCATTCTGGCGGTCGACGACTCCTCCGAAGCACTGGCCCTGCTGCGCGAGGTACTGACCGGGGCGGGTTATCGGGCGCGCCTGGCCGACAGCGGCGAACTGGCGATGAGCGCCATCGATGCCGGTGTGCCGGATCTGGTACTACTGGACGTGCACATGGCGGGAATGGACGGGTTCGAAGTGTGCCGTCAGCTCAAGGCACGCGACGACACGCGGCTCGTCCCGATTGTGGTGGTGACCGGTACCGGCACAGCGCTGGACGTGGTGGAGGCACTCCGGGCGGGAGCGGTGGACTACATCCTCAAGCCGTTTCGGTCGGAGGAGTTGCTGGCGCGGGTCCACACCCAGCTGTCGCTGGTGCGCGCAACGCGCGCGCTCGAGGAGCAGGCGGCAACGCTGCTGCGGACGAATGCGCAACTGCGGGACGAGATCACGGAGCGGAAACGGGCCGAGGACGAGCAGGCGGCGTTGCAGAATCAACTGGCACAGGCCCAGAAGATGGAATCCGTGGGGCGTCTCGCGGGCGGCGTGGCCCATGACTACAACAACATGCTGGCGGCGATCATCGGCCACGCCGAGCTGGGCCTGTTGCAGGCGGATGTACCACCGGCGTTGCGCGACGACCTCACGGCCATTCACGAGGCGGCCACGCGCTCCGCCAAGATCACGCAGCAGCTCCTCACGTTCGCGCGCAAGCAGGTCATCAGGCCGCAGATGCTCGACCTGAATGTGACGGTGGCGAACTCACTCAAGATGCTGCAACCACTCATCGGTGAGCAGGTGCAGTTCACCTGGAGTCCGGCTGCGGATCTTTGGCCGGTCACGATGGATGCCACCCAGGTGGAGCAAATCCTGGCCAACCTGTGTCTCAACGCGCGCGATGCCATCGAGGGCGTGGGGACCCTGGACATTTCGACCGCCAACCGCGTGGTTGACGCGACGCTGGCCGAGACGTTCGCGGAGGCAGTGCCAGGAGACTTCGTCAAGCTCACCGTCACAGACAGCGGTTGCGGCATGAGCCCCGCCGTGCTGGCGCACATCTTCGAGCCCTTCTACACGACGAAGGACGTCGGCGAAGGCAGCGGCCTTGGGCTGGCCTCGGTCTACGGTGCCGTCCGGCAGAATGGCGGCTTCGTTACGGTAGCTAGTGTCGAGGGCGAAGGCACGACGGTCGACCTTTATTTCCCCCGCGCCTCGGGAACGCTCGCGGCGTCACCGGTGGCGGAGCCGCCTGCGCCCATGATCTCGGGTCATGAGACCGTTCTGGTGGTGGAGGACGAAACCGCAGTGCGTCGCATGACTGTCCGGGCGCTCGAGGGGAAGGGCTACACCGTGCTCGAGGCCGATAGCCCGCGCGAGGCGATGCGTCTGGCGCAGGAGCAGGGTGCCGCCATCGCACTGCTGCTGACCGACGTGATGATGCCCGAGATGAATGGCCATGCTCTGGCCGCGACACTGCGGGCAGCCCACCCGCAGCTCAAGCACCTCTTCATGTCCGGGTATCCGATGCGGGACGGCGAGGGAGATGGCCAGATGGAGGACGCGGCGCACTTCCTGGCGAAACCGTTCACGCTCGCCGCGCTGACGGCCAAGGTGCGCGAGGTGCTCGACGGCGAGTAGGACGTCGGTCGGAAATGCGGGTGATGTGCGCCTGGCATTCGCGCGGAATGATTGTACTGTAGCGCCATGGCCAAGACCTTCCGTCCCTACTCGCTCGACCAGCAGTTGCTACTGCCCCCTGACCTGCGCGCCTGGGTGCCCGAAGGGCACCTCGCGCTCTACGTCAGCGACGTGGTCGACGCGCTCGACCTGTCGGCGATTCTGCGCGTCTACGCGGCGGCCGACCCACGCGGCGGCGTGCCGTACCATCCGGCGATGCTGGTCAAGCTCCTCGTCTACGCGTACTGCACCGGGACGCCATCCTCGCGCCGCATCGAGCGGGCGACCTATGAGGACGTGCCGATGCGCGTGCTCGCTGGCGATCAACACCCCGACCACGACACTATCGCAGCGTTTCGGCAGCAGCATCTCGCGGCGCTCTCTGGGCTCTTCGTGCAAGTGCTGCAGCTCTGCGAACGTGCGGGCTTGGTGAAGCTGGGGCACGTCGCCCTCGATGGCACAAAGGTCCAGGCGAACGCCTCGAAGCACAAAGCGATGAGTTATGGGCGGATGACCGAGACCGAGCAGCGGTTGGAAATCGAAGTGACTGCGTTGTTGGCCCAGGCCGCCGCGCGGGATGCGAGCGAGGACCAGCAGTGTGGACCGGGTCGGCGGGGCGATGAGTTGCCGGCGGAGTTGGCCCGCCGGGAGAGTCGCCTCGTGAAGATCCGCGTAGCGAAGGCTTCCCTCGAAGCCGACGCCCGGGAGCGCGCGGAGCAGGACATCGTCGTGGCGCAGGCAAAGTTGGTCGAGAGGGATCGACAGACGGAAGCAAGGGGGAGGCAGCCCAGTCGTCGGTCCCCTGCGGTGCCCGATTCCGCGACGGCGGTCCCGGAAGCGCGGGCGCAGCGGAACTTCACCGATCCCGAATCGCGCATCATGCGCGATGGGGCGACGAAGAGTTTCGTGCAGGCGTACAATGCACAGGTCGCGGTCGACAGTCACGCGCAGGTGATCGTGGCGACGGGGGTGACGCAGGCCGCGAACGACATGCAGCAACTGGTCCCGATGCTCGAGCAGGTGCAAGCGAATACGGGGCGGTGGCCGACCGCAGCCTCGGCCGACGCGGGCTACTACAGCGAGGCCAACGTAACGGCGGCGGCACTCGTGGCCGTGGATCTCTACATCCCGCCCGACAAGCAATCGCACGGACGGTCGGCCGCGACATTGGCTGCGCGTGTGCCCACTCCAACAACGGCACCACCTGCTCCAGCAGGACCGCCGGAGGTATCAGGAGCACCTCCACCTAGTGTGCGCGAGCGGATGCGCGAGATGGTACGGACGAAGGACGGGCAGGCGCTCTACAAGATGCGCAAGGCGATTGTCGAGCCAGTGTTCGGGCAGACGAAGGAAAGGCGCGGCTTCCGCCGCTTTGCGCTACGGGGGCTCTGCAATGTGCGCGCAGAGTGGGACCTGATTTGCCTGACGCACAATGTGCTCAAGCTCTTTCGAGCAGGAGGGCGGCTGAGACCAGCGTGAGTGCGGATGGGGACCACCCTCGCGCGCCGGACGAAATGGTCCCCCGAGCGCGCATTGCACCAATCCGGCCTGAAATCAGCGTTGCGCCGGCGGTGCAACTGCTTTCATCCGACAGACTCCTAGGTGGCCGATGACGGCCGTCACACCCCCTATCACCGTCGCGCCCACGAACGGCCGCGCAGCGCTCACGCGCCCAATCCAGCGCCAGAAGAATTTCCACATGGCAATGAACTTACGAGCAACTCGGTCCCATGGCTCCCGTGGTGCGTGGTATCACCGCCGGTCCCTTACGACTTCGGTGTTTGTACGGTATATCTGAATACTGGAGATGCAGGGGGGTCTTCCACGGTGTGTGCGCAGGCCCACACACCCCGGCGTGTTCGATGCGACACCAGTCAACTTCCTGTTTCAGCACGCCTAGGGTCACGCCGTGAGCTGCGGCGCAGAAACCCCGCTGCGCGCGTTGAGCAACGGCAGCCGCGCGGAGAAGAACCGCGCAGTGCGCGCGATGAAGAAGGCGGGCGCGCCGGGGCCCGACTCCAGTACATCAAGTTCGTGGTCAACCACCGAGAGGGTGTGTGAGGATGAGCTGTCACGCGAATGGGACGAGTAGCTCGCGCGCCGCCGTGCTCAAAGATCGCCAGGTCTCAATATCCGCGCCGCACTCACGAAGCCGTTGTCCGCGAGCGACTGAATGAAACCAGCCGGAGTGCGGGCCGGTTTCTGCATGCGCTGGCGCTGCGTACGCAAGGCATTGCAGGTACCCGGGCGATCTTCAAATCGCAGCAGCCAGTCGACGATGTCGTCTGGCGTGACCACAATGACGCCAACGGCTGCCAAGGTATCGTGGTCGAAATCCGAAAGATCGTAGGTCACGATGGCATCGGCGCCGATGGTGAGGGCCGTCACCACGACATGGAGATCCTTGGCGTCGGTCGTCCCAGCCGCTACCGCGTGGGCGGGGGCGGGCGCTACCGGCGGAACGCTCGCGGCGGAGAAGGCTCGATTCATGCTGCGCGCTCGAGCCCGAATGGATGCGCAGAGACCCGGGCGATTGCGGCAGAGATTTCGGACCCATTCGGTCTCGATCGCAGCACTCCACGCCGGCGTCAAGAGATCGGCGTCGGCAAGACTGAGCAGGATGTCCGTGTCGAAGATGCGGTACAGGACACAGGCATCGAGCACCAGGGTCGGGATCGTGCCCGGTGCGAACAGCGCGCCTACGACTGCGGGCGGACGTCTGGTCATCGGGCGGTGCGCGACGTCTTCTTGGGCCTGCGCGAAGTGTGCGTGGCGATAGGTGGCGGACCATCCGGGGGGAACAGCGCCGAGAGAGCGGCGAGTTCATCGAGCCCGGCCGCCCGCTCCTCGCGGGCCCGCTGATAGGCCAGGGCATCGGCGAGCTTGATGCGGCGATGGACGCCCACTGCGTACGACGGGATTTTGCGGTGCGCGATGAGCTTCGCGACATGCGGCCGCGAGCACCCGAGGAGCTTGGCAGCCTGCGTCGTTGAGAGATCCGACCCGGTCCGCAGTACCGTGACCCCGTGACCGCGCGAGACTTCGGAGAGGACGGAGACCAGGAGATGCGCGATCGGGTCTGGGAGCGGCCGGACGTCGACCGGCGTCGAACCGCCACGCGCGCCACGCGACGGATGGCCGGAGGAGTACACCAGAGAAATCACCGCGTCCCGCTGACGCACGTCGCCAGCAACGGTCAAGGCCTGGAGCGAATCTTCCGCCTCGATCGCGAGCGCGGGTGACGAATCAATAGCGTCAACGAGGGCGCGTGTGGCGACATCGGACTCGATGGGGGCGTGGCGAGGCATGGCGGGCTCCGTAGCGGTGAATTCCTTCTTCCGTACCATAATACCCGCGCGACGGGCCACGTGCAATAGGTGCAACACAGGAAATAGGTGCAACACCACGCGCGTTGTCAGAAGAGCGAGCCAGGCGACCGTCACGATTCCTGACACGCCAAACCTTACCGCAAAACCGTGCACAACATTTTCGGATATGACAGATCTTGCGCGCTGATTGAGAAGGGCAGCGACCCCATGATGCGCCGCAGCAAGGCATATCATGGGGTCGCCGCTACCACGGATAAAGGTCGACACAGTACACGGGGCCCCGCATGCAGGGCTTGATGGCTGCTCGGAGCGGATGGCAGGGTGTGGTGTGGCCGCTCTCCTCGCCACCAACCGCCCCCGACCATCCCGGAAACGACATGCCACGCACATCGGCCGCTCACGGCCCCAAGTCATCAACACGCAACCGTAGCGTTGACGGACATCCCCTAACGCACCAGTCCGTCAACGCTACGATCCCCGAGCCGACGACTGCCGAGCTGATCGATTCCAAGCTTCTGCTCACCTTCAGCCTTCGGTGGGCGGAGGACACATCGCCGAAGCACGGCGGCCGGCGCCCGAACTCAGGCCCGCGCCGCCGGCCGATCCTCCCGCGGCTTCGATGAGCACGCCGTCATGCCGTCCACGATCGTGACAACTCCTCTTGCGTCGATGGCCCCCGTGTGGCCGGCAGCCGTGGGGCCCGTAGTGTGGCGATGCACACCGGGCACCCCCGGAGCATCGTCGCAGCCGGCTCGCGTGCCACGGGATCCTCGACGCGGAGAGAAGATGCCACGACTTCGTCAGGAGTGGAGTATGTGGGTCACTGAAGCGGAACGCCCCGGCGGTCGCGAGCGCCTCGCGATCGTGCTTGCAGAGATCGCAGTGGGTGAAAAGGACGAGGCCGTCGCGAGCGACGCGATCACCCAGGCGGGCGGAGCGCCCGGGCCCGCTAGAGTGGAACCGCGATCAGCGCGGTCTCGGTCGCGTAGCGACTGATGCGATGCGTGCACCACGATGGCGTCACGCTCGGTATCCCCTCCACCCCCTTCCGTCCCTCACCATGAAATCGAATCGAGTAGAGCAGTGTCCCCCCGCAGTGGCTACGCGCCGTGCGGAGCGGAGTATCCCGACGTCGACTCCGGTCGAACCGGGGACGTCGAAGCTCGCGGCATCGTACGCGCGCAAGAGCAACGCGAACGATCAGGCGCTCAAGGGTCAGCATGAGGTGAATCGCCAGCGCGCATTGGCCGATGGCTTCCACATCCCAGAGGACGCCGAGTTCCTCTTCGAGGATGACGGCACGTCGGGACGCATCACGGACCGATCGGGTCTCACGCGTTTCCTCGAACTCGCGCAGGCCGGAAAGGCGCGCTTCTCTCGCGTCTACGTGCGCGATCTGTCGCGTCTCACGCGACACGACGATCCGCGCTACTTCAGCCATTTCACCTACGACCTGAAGCAACACAATATCGTCCTCTGCGACTCGTCACGGGAGCACTCCGTGATCGACTATGACCTGGCGGGTTCGGAGTTGACACTGGGTTCCTTCCTGGCGGATCAGGTGCAGGCCGTCAACGGGGCGCTCGAGCTACAGAAGATCAAGTCGCGCATTCGGCAGGGGATCCGCCATGGCCTCCGGCGCGGGTGCTATCCCTCGGGCCACGCGCCGTTCGGCACGCAGCGCTACATCGTGGACAGGCGCACGGGGGAGTACATCGCCGATCTGCCGGAACGGGGGAGTCTGCGACTTCCGAACGGTGAGTACAAGCTGCGTTGGGATCCGTCACTGACTTCGGCGATCCGGCAGATCTTTGACGCGTGCGAGGATGGCGAGAGCGCGCACGCGATCGCGATGATGCTCAACCTGATGGGGGTGCCGACCGTCGGGCCCGCGCGCGCCGGGAAGGCCACGTTGCCACGCTGGACCACCAGGTCCGTGAACGGGGTCCTCCGCAACCCGATCTACACGGGCACCCTCAAATGGGGGCACCGTATCTACGTGGGCCTCGAAGCCCCGAGCATCGATGACGTGAAGATCGACGGAAAGGGGCCCGTCACGGTCGAGGGATTCATGCCGGACCCGCCGATCACGGCCGAGCAGTGGGCGCGCGCACAGGAGGTGCTTCGCAAGCGGACGGAGAAGCACTGCGACTCTCCGCGGCCTGGCCGCCCGCCGTTTCTGTTGACCGGCCTGCTGCGCTGTACGAGCTGTCAGGGCACGTTTCACGGGATGAGCTCGAAGGTCGGACGCTGTCGCCGCTACTATCGCCATGGCCGCCAGCCCATCGCGTATGAGGGGCAGTGCCCCCACGCTCACCGGTACCTCGATGCCAGCATGCTCGAGAGCAGTGTGCTTGGGCTGATCGCGGATCTCGTGCGCGACGAGCGACTGCAAGGACTCGTGAAGAAGCACGTCGAGAAGCTCTTGGCCGTTGCCTCCACGCCAGCACGGGCGCGGGAGCTCCTAGCTTTGCGTGCCCAACTTGCCAAGCTGGACGCGGCGGCGGCGCGCGCCGCAGAGAATGCCGCGCGGGCGGAGGATGCCGAGCAGCAGCAGGCGTACCGGGCGGCGCTTCGTACTGTCTCCGAGCAACTCTCGCAGTTGCGGCAACGCGTCTCCGCGGTCGAGCAGGAAGAGACGAGTCTGAAGCAGCTTCAGGATCGGGCCGCCGCGGTCGCCGCCAAGCTCGGTGATCGCCGCAAGCTCGTGGAGAGTGCGAATCCCGCCGAACGGAAGAAGCTGGTGCACGCGATGGTTACCGGACTCCGCATCGACCCCGGGGCGCACGTCATGGTCGCCACGGTGATCGCGGCGTAGCGCGGGTCGGCAAACGCAAGGCCAGTCGGGATGCTTCGACCTCCACCGCTCGCCATCAACATGACTGACAGTGGTGGGGGGCGCGGCACCTCGCCTGTACCTAGCGTAAGTCGCGACCATGATGTTGTGGTAGATCTGCGTGCCATCCGGAAGGTCCGATCTCGCGGCCGCTATGCGAGGTGCTGGGATGGGCCCGCGCGCGCTCAGGTCCAGGCAGAATCTGTCCGCCTGCAGCGATGGGTCAGACTTTCCCCATGTGCTCGAAGACGAACGCCCGTAGGTGCACGTCCTGGCTCCCCAACCAGCGCACCAACTGCGCCTTTCGGGCCGTAGCCACCTTCGCCCGTGCCTCCAAGATCAGATCCTCGGACATCACGCGGGTCAGCTCTCGATGGGCATCGATGATCTGCTGGTACGTCGGGTCGGTCTCAAGGATCTGCGAGAGCCATATGTCGCGGTCGGCGCACCCGCGCTGCTGGCGCAGGATCCTGTGGAGCGGACGGGAGTTTCGCATGCCAACATCATACCGGTCTCGTCGTGTTGCTACCAACCGTGCAAGTGAACGCGGCTTCGTTGACGCAACGAGTCATAAGAGAACGGTGGTGCCCACCAGTGCCCACGAAGTTCGCTATGATCGCTATTCGCGGGCATTTTGGTGGCGTCGTCGCTACGTAACCCATTGCCAATAGCGGCCATAGCGAAGATGGGTAGTAACAGCGAGGCTTCCCAAGCTGGACGTCGTGGGTTCGAGTCCCATCGCCCGCTCTGCAAGCCATGCCGGCCCTGTTCCTCTGGAACAGGGCCGGCATGCGTTTCAGCCACCGCTCCGTCCAGTCGCGGTCAGGCAACTCCCGACGAGGCGTCGACCCGGGCGCACTTCCGTCCCCATCCATCCGGGCCTACGGGTTCCGCTTAAGTCGCGTGGGCGTTCGGCCGATACTCAGAAAACTGGGTCGCACGTATAGTTGGACTATCTGGGGCAATATGCCCCGGTACTGAGAGGCACCATGGTCGCCCTGGACAACTCGACATCGCTGTTGGGGGATGCGGCATCGGCCGCGTTCCCCGTGCGCGAAGTCGCGGATCCGCTGGTTGTGCACCGCCTCGCCGAGACGCTCGCCGCGCCGACGAACGCGCCGTCGCTGGCGACCCGAGTGGTGCGTCGTACGCCGGTGCATCGGCCGCCCACGCTGCGTCGTCCGGCACGGCGCACCATCGTGCACATCACGGCCGAGTACCATCGGTATGCGCAGACGGGTGGGCTGGCGGAGGCGGTCGCCGGGTTGGCGGCGTGCCAGGTGCGTGCGGGCGAACAGGTGGTCGTCTTCGTGCCGCTGTATCCGTCGGTGCGCGAGGTCGCGCCCGATCTCGTCCCGCTGGCCGCGCCCGAAGACCTCGTCGTGGGGAATCGTACGGAGTCGGTGCGCTTCTATCGGCACGCGGTGCGCGGCATCGGGCCCCAGTTGATCTTCGTGGACGCGCCCGGGTGCTTTGCGCGTGCCGGACTGTACGGCGACGGTGGCGTGGACTACCCGGACAACCACGTGCGGTTTGCGACCTTCGCGATGGCGTCGCTGCTCGGCATCGACCGGTTCCTCAAGGGACCCGTGCTGTTGCACGCCCACGACTGGCACGCGGCCCTGGCGCCCGTGTACATGCGTACACACCCCGCCTTCATGGAGCGTTTCGCGTCGACCCCCGCCGTGCTGTCGGTGCACAACGCCGGCTATCAGGGGCACTTCGGCGCCGGGGCGATGGCCGATCTGTCGCTCCCCCCGGAGCTCTGGAGCGTGGAGGCCATGGAGTGGTACGGTCGGCTGAACCTGCTCAAGGGCGGGCTCGTGTACTGCGATGCGGCGGTCACCGTGAGCCCGGCGCACGCGGTGGAGCTGCGCACGCAGGAAGGGGGCTTTGGCCTGCACGACACCTTCCGGCAGCTCGGGGATCGGCTGGTCGGCATCTGCAACGGCATCAATCACGGCGACTGGGACCCGGCGACGGACTCGCAAATCGCGGCGCCCTTCACGGCGGCCGATCTGGCGGGAAAGGCGTCGTGCAAGGCGGCGCTGCAGCGCGCGTACGGATTGCCGGAGCGCGCGGAGCTGCCGCTGATCGGCATGTCGTCGCGGCTGGTGGGGCAGAAGGGGTTCGACATCGTCCTGCAGAGCCGACAGCTGGGATCGCCGGCGGTGCAGTTCATCATCCTGGGCCAGGGAGAACCTCGCTACCACGACGCGGTCTCTGCGATGGCGGCGCGCTACCCGCAGGGGGTGGCGTGCGAGTTCGGGTTCACCGACCGGCTGGAGCACCAGTTGATGGCCGGCGCCGACGCCCTGCTGATGCCGTCGCTGTACGAACCGTGCGGGTTGGCGCAGATGCACGCGCAGCGCTACGGCACGCCGGTGATCGGTCGTCGCGTGGGGGGCATCAGTGATACCGTGACTGACGCGGACACGGGCTTCCTGTTCGACCGCTACGACGCCGAGTCGCTGGATGGTGCGATCGATCGCGCCCTCGCGCAGTTCGCCGATCCCGCCGGGTGGCACGCGATGATGCAGCGCGCGATGGCCCGCGATTTCGACTGGGAGCGCTCGCGGACGGGCTATGCGGACGTCTACCGGGCGGCCGAGCGCCAGTCGCTGGTGCCCGTGTAAGGGCGTTTCGCCCGCCCGATGTAAGCCTGCGCCACCGTTCGTGTCGTTTTTCGTGCGACATAGCCTTACGCCGCACCAGCTTAGACCCTACTGCGCCGGTGCGGTACGCTGGGCAATTTTCATCCAGTCGCGGGACGCTCGCGCTGACAGCGCTGGCCCCAGGGAGTTCCGCAGGCACTGGGAGGTGCGCGACATGTTGTCATTTCCGGAATTAGTGGCGCTCGACGGCCAACTGCACGATACGCTGACCCTGACGCTGTACCTCGATGGCCGGAGCGAGAATCCGGCCTGGAGGACGGCGTGGCGCCGTTCATTGAAGCAGGAAGAGGCGCGCCTGCGACGTGCGCTCGTGGATGCGCCGCACGACGAACGCGAGGCGTTCTCACGGGACGTCGATGCGCTGGAATCCTACATGGCGCAGCGGCGCGGCGCGTTGGATGCGCCCGGGTGGCTGGGCGTGGTGGCCGACGGAGAAGTGCGTCTCGACGCGCCGTTGCGCGGCACCATCCCGACCCTCGGGTCGTGGGGGCGTGGCGTGGCGCTGGCGCCCTATCTCTGTTCGCCCGATGCGGACGATGGCGCCTGGGTGGTGGTGGTTGATTCCCGCGCGGCGCGGATCTTCCGGTGCACGGACGACAGCGTCCACCGCATCGACACGGTGCGCACGACGCTGCACGCAGAGTCGGTGGACGAGCCGGGTGCCTCGCGCAACGGGAAACCCCATCCGGGGACGCGCGGCGGCGTGGGACGTGATGCGGCCGAGCGCGAACGGCGTGCGGCACGCGGTCGGATGCTGCACGAGCTGGCGCAGCACGTGCGTGCGCTGGCCCCGCTGGCGCCGGTGTTCGTGGGCGGTACGCCCCAACTGGTGGGCGAGGCGGTGGCCGCCATTCAGGGGGAGGGGGTGACCCGGGTGATCGAAGCGCTCGCGCTCGGCGCGCGGGCGCGCGTGAACGAGATCGCGCGCGCGGTGCGTGAGGGGCTGGCGCAACTGCGTCGTGACGCCGATTACGCGCTGGTGGAAGAAGTCCTTCGCCGCTTCGCGGCCGACGAGTTGGGCGCGGCGGGCGCCGCGGCGTGCGGGCGGGCGCTCGACGAGCGCAGCGTGCAGATGCTGGTGCTGAGCGAGACGCTGGTGACCGCGCAGCCCGAGGTGGCTGAAATCTTCGTGCGCTCGGCGATCGCGCAGGACGCCGAGATCCGGGTGGCGACGGGCGATTCGGCGCGCCTTCTCGAGGAATCGGGGGGGGCGGGCGTGCTGCTGCGCTTTTCGCCGTTCCGCGCACCGACGGCGGCAGAGCGGGATCTGGTGACGGTATAAACGGCAGGGTTGCCCTGAGGCCCTGGGGCCCTTGGTATCGCGGCGGGCGCCCTCCGAGGAGGGGGCGCCCGCCGCTCAATTGTGACGGTCATCACTCTTGAACGTCCGACCGGTGGGGGCAAACTGTCACAATCTGTGATGGAGGCCACGGAATCTCACAGAGGGCGTCGTGATAGTATTGCATCACATCGTGACGGTGCCCGATTGCGCTGGGCATTGGGGCGACGTATTTAGCATAGAGCGGTCCTCGGCCAGGTGCAGAGGGGCGCGATCCTTTTGGCGACGTGGGCGGCGCGGATGAACCAGCGGAGAGCGGCAGGGGACATAATGTCCGTCGGGCGACGCGGCTTCAGCCTCATCGAACTTTTGATGGTGCTGTCGATGATCGGCCTGCTGGCGGCTTTCGCGATTCCGCGCATCAACGTGGCGCGCATGAAGAGCGACGGCGCGGCGCGCCTCGTGCGCATGCTCGTAATGAATGCGCAGCGGACGTCGATCACGCGCCAGTCGAACACGATCATCAGCTTTGATCTCGCGAACTCTCGCATGCGGATAGTGGAAGACTACAACAACAACGACACGCTGAACACGACGGACCGCGTGTATTGGCGTGCGCTGCCGGAGGGGGTGCGGTTCCTGACGCCCCCGATGGTGCGCGTGATCGGCGGCTCGGCCAGCTCGGCGCTCCAGGGGAGCGACCTGCGCACGGTCTCGTCGTTCCTGAGCATGACCTTCCGGCGCGACGGGTCGGCGAGCTCGGATGTGGACCTGTATTTTTCGGCACGCGCGGACGTCGAGAACGAGTTTCGCGCGATGACGATCTCTCCCTCGACGGGGCGCACGGATCTGTACCGCTGGACCGGTACGGCGTGGGCGCGGATGACCCAATGATGCGCCGACGTCCCCTGATGACCGCGGCGCGCCGCCGGCGCGCCGGGTTCACCCTGGTCGAGATCATCCTGGCGCTGTCGATCCTGGCCGGCTCGCTGCTGGGGATGGCGATGTTCGTGCGGAACTTCACCAAGTCGACCACCGACACGACCGTGCGGACCCTGGCCAACGACCTGGTGAACTCGCGCGTGGAGGCGGTCAAGGGCTGGCGCGTGTATTCCACGATGGTCGCGACGTTCAACGCCACCACGGAGACCTGGGCGACCACCAACATGTACACCGGGTTTACGCGCCGGACGTACGCGGTGCGCACCGGGCCGTCAGCGACGGCGGACTACGTCACGGTGACGGTGACCGTGACGGGCCGCGGATTGACCAGTACGGCGAAGACGACCACCATCATCGCGGCCTTCTAGGAGTGCTCCCCATGATCCGACGGCCCGGACCTGCCATGCCGCACGACCGCCGCGGCTTCACGATGATCGAGATGATCACCGCGATGACCATCTTCCTGCTGGTCATCGCGTCGGCGGTCCCGTTCTTTCGCATTCAGTCGAACGCCGTGGAGTCGCAGTCGGGGCGCATGGACGCGGTACAGAATACGCGCTACGCCAATACGGTGGTCGACCGCGAGTTGCGCCTGGCGGGCGGCGTCACGGGGCAGCCGATCATCGTGCAGGCCTCGCCGTGGGCGGTGACGTTCAACGTGGACCTGGTGACGCGCGTGTCGGACGACCCGGGCGCCGTCTACTACAATCCCGACGCCGATTCGCTGGGCACCGAAGGGTGGATGTCGTCGCGCGCCAAGGCGTTGCCGACGGTGTCCACCGTGTATCCCACGGTCAACTATCGCGACGCCGGTGGCATCCTGAGTTCGGCGGAGACCATCTCGTTCTTCGTGCTCGCCGACGCGACAACCAGCCGCACGGACGACTACGTGATGTACCGCCGGGTGAATGACCGCGATTCCACGGTGATCGCCCGCAACCTGGTTGTTCCGGTGGACACGGCGTATTTCTTCAAGTACTGGCGCACGGCCGCGTCGGGGACGCTCACGGCGATCACCGCGGCCCAGCTGCCGATCTACTGGAACACCGCTGGTGGCTGGGCCGACTCCATCCGCACCATCGACATGCGGGTCTCGTCGCTGTACCGCGAGGCCCGCACGCAGCGGGACGTCATGCGCACGATCTACTCGTCCACCCGGCTGCTGAACGCGGGGATGCTGCGCATGGCGACGTGCGGCACTTCGCCGCTGGGGCCGCAGGCGGTCACCGCCGACACGCTGCAGGACGCCAGCAACAACGTGACGCAGGTGCGGGTGCAATGGACCAAGTCGCTGGAAGAGGCGGCCGGCGAGCGCGACGTGTCGTTGTATGTGGTGGCCAAGCATCTGTTGGCGAGTTCCGAATGGGTGGAGTTGCGCAACGTGCCGGCGAACAACTCCGCGACGTACTCGTGGGACGACTTCGATTTCTCCGCCGGGACGTGGGTGTACGGGGTGTACGCCCAGGACTGCAATCCGTCGAACTCTTCGTACACACTGAGCGGCAACGTGGTGGTTCCATAGGTGGAGACCTGCATGCGATCCCAAGAACAGACTCAGGCAGCACCACGGCCGCGGCGTGGCTCCGCGCTGGTGATGGTGCTGGTGCTCACCTTCGCCATGGCCGCGCTGGCGCTCTCGGCCATCTATCTCTCGGCCAGCGGATCGACGCTCAGCCGACTGTACGAGCGCGAGCGCGACTTCAAGTACGCCGCCGAGGCAGCGCTGGCGCTGGGCAAGTCGCGGGTGAACCGGGACGCGGCCTTCGCGGTGGCACTGCCCGATACGGGATACACGACCCTGGTGTCGAACGGCACGATCACCGACGCGCAGGGCACGACGGTGCCGCGGGTGAGGTACGACCTGTACGTGGGGGTCACGGGCGACACCATTGGCATCTATGGCCGCTTCCTGACGCTCATTTCACGGGCGTACGATGCCGGTGGCACGCGGCACGTGCGTCGGCTCGACCTGTCGATGGAGAGCTTTTCCAAGTACGGCATGTTCGTCGACATCTTCCCGGCCACCCTCTGTTACGGGACGGGCGAGTTCATCCGCGGGCGGGCGCACACCAATACCACGTGGCGCTCGTGCGCCACCTCGCCGGGCCCCACGTATTTCGACACGGTCTCGGCGGTCGTGGCCATCACCGGCACGGCCACGTACACGTATCCCAACCTTACGGGCGTGTCAGCCATCACGTATCCGACGGTGCCCGCGCTGGCGCAGCTCCCCGTGCTCGCCACGTCGGGCGGGCTGAATCTCGCGCCGGTCAGCGGCTCGGTGGCGCCGCTGACGTCGGGCGGCACCAACGTGTCGGGCAACACCCTGGGGGCCGCGACCGTGCGGCGCGGCACGCGCGTTTTCTTTGATACGGTGGACGTGAACGGCGACGGGATCGTCCAGCAGGAAGACGGCATGATGATGGTCTTTGACGCGGCCGCAGGGGTGGACACGTCCAGCCTGCGCGCCGATGTCCCGCATACGCCGGCCGCAACAGCCGCGGTGCTGGGCAACATCGTGCTGCAGACGCAGTGCGGCGCGTCGTTCACGATTGGCGGGCGCAAGCAGTTCTTCACGGTGAATCGCTTTCGCGAAGCCTGGGTGCGGCAGGCCGTGAAAGGCAGCACGGCGCCGCTGGTGACGAATGCCGACACGACGTCCATGCGCAACGGCAACGCCGCGGCGCAGCAACTGATCCTCACCTACGGCACGGCGCGCTGTTATCCGGTGGGCGACCCCCACCTGATGCTGTCCGAACGGATGATCGATGGCACGTGCGCCATCACGACCTCGGCGGCCACCAGCCCGGTGTACCTCTGGGGGGCGCAAGCGCTCGCCTGTGCCACGGCCCAGCGTTACGGCGGTCAGGACACCACGTTCCGCCCGACGTCGTGGCGGTGCACCGTGTATCAGCCTGCGCAGCCCACCCTGCCCGCGGGGTCAGGGCAGTGTACGACGGCCGCCGGTGTGGCCGCCACGGCCGTGAACGTGGGTGGTTGGCGTGCCTGGACCGGCACCGCGCTCCCCACGATTGCCACCACGCGCCTTCAGACGGTGGAAGCACCCTATCTGTGGCCGATGTTCAAGCCGTACAACCTGAACGCGATGGGCATCATCCACTTCACCTCGGGCCCCATATACGCCAGCGGCACCTTCCGCGGCAACATGACGCTGTACGTGCTGGGGACGATCACGTTCATCGATGACCTGCTGTATGATGCCGACCCGGCGGTGGTGATCTGCCGCAACTTCCTGGGCGTCATCGGCAGCGGGCAGATCATGGTGGCGGACAATGCCATGAACCGGCCGCGGTTGTTGCCGGGCGGCGGCACACGGTTTCTGGCCCCGAACTTCCACTTCAACCTGAATGCGGTGGCGATGTCGCTCGCCGGTGATTTCGGCGTGGAAGGGTGGAACAATGGCCCGTCCATCGCGTCGGGCACGCAAACGACCGTCTGTGGTCCCACATCGACGTCAGGCGGGTGCCTCAACCAGACGGGGGGCACCATCAACAAGACCTTCGTGAACGCCACGACGGGCGGCGGAGGGCTCGGATTGCTCGAGAACCGGTCGGTGGACCCGTGCCAGCTGACGAATCGCAAGCCGCCGTTCTTCCCGGTCTCGGGGCGGTACCTGGACAACAAGTACTACGAGATCGACCCGAACAATATCGAGACCTCAGCGGACGTGCGTCACCTGTACCAGAGGCTGCGCGGCCGCGTCGGTACGTGAGCGCGACCTACGGCGCGCGCAGCAGCACCAGCTGACGCGCGCCGTAGATGCCCAGCAGGGCGGCGAGCACCGACAGCGCCACGCTCGCCGCCACGTAGGCGGCGGCACGGGCGAGCGCGCCTTCCTCGGCCAGCGCCACGGTTTCCAGACTGAAGGTCGCGAAGGTCGTGTAGCCGCCGCAGAGCCCGGTGGTGAGCAGGGCGCGCAGTTCGGACGACACCCCGGCGGTCTCGAACGTCCACGTGGCCAGAAAGCCGAGCAGCAGGCTGCCCGAGACGTTCACCAGCAGCGTGGCATACGGAAACGACGTGGCCGTGCGCTGCTGGATCCAGGCGCTCAACAGGAAGCGCGCGACCCCGCCCACGGCGCTGCCAAGGGCGACGGCTAGAATCATTCGCATGGGGGGAAGATGGAGACGGTGGACGGTGGACGGTAGACGGTAGACGGTGGACGGTAGACGGGGGAGCTCAAGTTCCGGGTGCGGGGGACGATACTGAGCAAGGTGAAGTCTCGAGCCACTTCTGCCTGCCGCGGCCATGACAGCCACTGAACGTCAGCCTACGATCGTTGTCGTAGACGATGAACCTTCGATTCGCCGGGCAATGGCGCGTTTCTTCGAACGGCGCGGCTGGCGGTGCATTTCTATTGCCGACGGCGCGGCGGCCGAAGCGGTGCTGTTCAGCTTGGACGGGGGATGCGCGTTCGACGTGGTGCTCTGCGACCTGCGCCTGCCGTACAAGTCGGGGCTGGATCTGTACCAGCGGGCCGAGTCGGAGCGCCCGGATGTGGCGTCCCGCTTCGTGCTGGTGTCGGGCGACGCCGAGGGGGTGCAGGTGGCGTGCCCGATTCTCTGGAAGCCCTTCCCGCTGTGCGACGTGGCCGTGGTGGCCGACGCCATCCTCAACCGGAACCTGGCGGCAGCGTGATCTGGTGGTGATGTGCGGGTGACTGGCGCCGAGTG
Organism: Gemmatimonadota bacterium; assembly: GCA_947504615.1. Classification (GTDB taxonomy): domain Bacteria; phylum Gemmatimonadota; class Gemmatimonadetes; order Gemmatimonadales; family Gemmatimonadaceae; genus PNKL01. The sequence continues at coordinate 24,847 of CANNKR010000013.1, forward strand.
ACACGGGGAGAACGAAATACGCCTCAGGTGCGTATGTTTGGTGACCTCCCGTCTGCATACACGCGGTTCCCCCGGCCCCCGGGACTCCGCTGGCCCTCGCCCGCCATGACTGCGTTTCGCCTCCCGCGCGCCCTGCTGCCAGTGGCGCTGCTCGCCGTGTCGGCCTGCACACCACCGCTTCGTGTGGGTGGGCATGCGGCCACCGCGCCTTCGCCGCGTGAGGCGTGGCCGGTGGCGCCGCGGGCCGGCGCTCCGTTCGATTCCGCAGAAGCACGCCGCGCGCGCCGCGCCGCCTCGATGCCCGGGGAAGTGACCGCGCGCCTCAGGGCGTTGTCACTGGCCGACGTGATCGACGTGGCGCTGGGGAACAATCCGCAGACGAGAATTTCGTGGGCGCAATCGCGGGCCGCCGCCGCCGTGTACGCCTCGAGCCGCGGGCGCTGGCTGCCGACGCTGCAGGCCGACGCCAGCGGGGGACCGGCCCGGGCCATCTCGTCGAACCCTGCGCGCGTGCCGGCCGATCGCACCACGGTGACGACCACGGTGTCGCTGCAGTACCTGCTGTTCGACTTCGGCGCGCGTGGCGGCGTGATGGGGGCGGCGCACGAGGCGCTGTTTGCCGCCGACCTGACGCACAACGGTACGGTGCAAGCGGTGGTCCTGCAGGCCGAGGGCGCGTACTTCAACTATCAGGCGTCGCGCGGACTGTTCGCGGCGTCGCTGCAGTCGGTGAAGACGGCGCAGACCAACCTGGCGGCCGCGGAGCGCCGGCACGATGTGGGACTCGCGACCATTGCCGACGTGCTGCAGGCGCGCACGGCGCTGGCGCAGTCGCAACTGTCGTCGCAGAACGCCGAGGGCACCATGCAGGGGGCGCGTGCGCAGCTGGCGCTGGCCCTTGGCGTCGCGGCGAACACGCGCTTCGATGTGGTGTCCGACACGGGGGCCACGCCGCTGGCCGTGCTGGCCGAGAACGTGGATTCGCTGATCGCGCGTGCGGTGGCGTCGCGCCCCGACGTGATGGCCGCACGGGCGACGGCTCGGCAAGGGGCGCAGCAGGTGCGGGTGGCGCGGTCGGCGTTGTTGCCGACCCTGACGATGGGGGCCACCCGCGGACAGGCGATGTCCAACGCCACGTCGCTGGAGGGGACGACCTTTGCGATGACCTTCGGGCTGTCGATGCCGCTGTTTACGGGGCTCGCGCGCGAATCGGACCTGGCGGCCGCGCGGGAGAATGCGGCGGTCTCTGCGGCGCGCGCGGAGCAGTCGCGGCTGAACGCGGCGGCGCAGGTGTGGACGTCGTACTGGGCGCTGCAGACGTCGACGCAGCGTGTGGCGACGTCGGGTGAACTGCTGGCGAGCGCGACGCAGAGTGAAGAGGTGGCGCGCGGCCGGTATGCCGAAGGGGTGGGGAGCATTCTCGACCTGCTGACGGCGCAGAGCGCGCTGGCGGATGCCCGCGCGCAAGCCATCCAGAGCCGGTGGACGTGGTACTTCGCACTGGCGCAGCTGTCGCGCGACGCCGGCGTGCTGGGCACGCGCGGCGAGTCGAACCTCACCCTCACGCCGGGTGCG
>CANNKR010000014.1 GCA_947504615.1 Gemmatimonadota bacterium
CGGGTCAACGACCTCTGGTCGTCGAGCGTACGGAAGTGAAGTACGCCCCTCGCCTGGTCACCGCTCGTGAGCAACACACGCAACAAGAATCTGGTGGCCGTGGCTTCTGCGGCCGTGCTCTCTGTTCTACGGTGCCATCACGGGCGTGGTCAGTTTTGCCGTCTTCATCGTGATTGGCGCGGCGTACTGGCTGCTGGCGGGGGTCCTGGTGGCGAACGCCTGGAATGCGGCGCGGCTCTGGTCCGCCGGACGGGTGCGGCACGCGGCGGTGCGCGCGTAGATTTCCTGCGGGCGGTCACGACGTGACCGCGTTCCGCATCAGGGCCGTTGCCTGGAGATCCGACCGTGATCACCGTTTCCAAAATCAAGTCCTCCGTCTTCGCCGCACTGGTCGTGTCGGCGCTCGCCGTATCCATACCCCTCGGCCTGGCGGCGCAGGCGCGCCGCGATGTGCGGGCGCTATCGGCACGACCGTCCGCCGACTGGATACGCGACGGCGTGATCTACGAGTTGAATGTGCGCACCTTCTCCAATGAAGGCACGTTCAATGCCGTTACGGCGCGGCTGCCTGAACTCCAGCGGCTCGGCGTCACCGTCATCTGGCTGATGCCCATTCATCCGCTGGGCCAGGTGAAGAAGAAGGGGACGGTCGGTAGTCCGTATGCAGTGCGCGATTACCTCGATGTCAATCCCGCATACGGCACCAAGGACGATTTCAGGCGCCTGGTGGCTACCGCGCATCGCGTGGGACTGAAGGTGATCATCGACATCGTGGCCAATCACACGGCGTGGGACAACGTCCTGATGAAGACGCCGGCGTATTACAAGCGCGATGCCACGGGGCAGATCCTGTCGCCGTACGACTGGACCGACGTCGCGGCGCTCAACTACGGCAACCCGGCGCTGCGCGCGTACATGAGCGGGATGCTGCAGTACTGGCTGCGCGACTTCGACCTCGACGGCTTCCGCTGCGACGTGGCGGGCGAAGTGCCGACCGACTTCTGGGAGCAGGCGCGCACGGACCTGGAGAAGATCAAGCCCGACATCATGCTGCTGGCCGAGTCGCACGAGCCGGAGTTGCTGGTCAGGGCGTTCGATCTCGACTATGGATGGCCGGGCTACCACGCCATGAAGGACGCGATCCTTGGCAATCGCGGCGCCCGCGTCATTCGCGAAGAGTGGGAGGCCGAGCAGCGCGTGTATCCCAAGGGGGCGCTGCACATGCGGATTGCCGACGACCATGACGAGAAGCGAGCTGTTTCGTTCTTCGGCGAAAAGGCGGCGCTGGCTGCGTCCGCACTGCTGCTCACGGCGGACGGCGTGCCGGTGATGTACAACGGCATGGAAGTGGGCGACGCCACGGAGAGCACGGCGCCGGCGCTGTTCGAGAAACTGCCTGTCTTCTGGGGTATCGGTGAGAAGCGCCCCGAGTTTCCGCGGTTCTATGCGGGCATGCTGCCGCTGCGCCGCGCCAACTCCGCGCTGCGGCGCGGTACCACGGCGTGGCTGCGCAACGCCGACGAGGATCGCGTGATCACGTTCGTGCGGCAGGACGACACGCAGGACGTGTTGGTCGCCATCAACTTCTCCAACCGCGCCTTTGCGGGCACGGTGGAAGTGGCAGGCGCCGGATTCACCGAGATCACGCCGGGCACCGCGAGCACGGGCGCTGCTGCGCTGCCGGCGCTGTCGCTCGAGGCGTGGGGGTACCGCATCTTCCGGCGCTCGCGCTAGCCGCGCGACGGCCAGCCGCGCGACGGGTTAGGGGCGGGACCGCAGGGCGCGCGTGAGTGCGCGGTCGAGCGCGTTGGCAAAGGCCTGCTTTTCGCGCGGCCCGTACGGGGCGTGGCCGCCGGTCTGCACGCCGGTGCTGCGCAGATCATCCATGAAGTTCCGCACCGACAGTCGCTCGCCGATGCTCTCGGCGGTGTACACCTCGCCCCGCGGGTCGATGACGGCCACGCCCTTGGGGACGAGCAACGCGGCCAGCGGAATATCGGCGGTCACGGCCACGTCGCCCGATTCGGCGTGCTCCGCGATGTAGCGATCGGCCTCGTCGGGGCCCGAGTCGACGCGCACGGACGAAAGATGCGGGTAGCCCGGCGGCAACTGCAGCCGCTGATTGGCCACGAGCACCGTCTCGAGCTTCAGGCGGTCGGCGGCACGATAGCAGATCTCCTTCACGGCCAGCGGAGCTGCGTCGGCATCGATCCAGAGTTTCATGAAGTCGGGGGCGTCGGGCAGGATGGATGCGTGGCAACGATCAGTCGATCAGGAAGATAGCGCCGCGGGGTGCCAGCAGACGCGCGGCTCTGGCGCGCCACGCGCCGACAGGCAATCGTTCTCCATCATGACCACACCGCACGATCATTCCACCAACCCACTGCACGGCATCACGCTCGAGCGCATGCTCAACGAGCTGGTGGCGGACTACGGCTGGGCGCGCATGGGGCGCAAGGTGAAGATTCTCTGCTTCACGAGTGACCCCAGCATCGGGTCGAGCCTGGCGTTCCTGCGGCGTACCCCGTGGGCGCGCGCCAAGGTGGAGGCGATGTACCTGGACATGAAGCGTCGCAACAAGAAGGCGGCTGACGCCGCGGCCGAGCGACTGGGCGACTAGCGCTGCGGGCCCCGCTGTCGCGTGAGGTCGAACACCAGACCCGCACGCGGGGCGAGCGTCGGCAACGACACATCGGTCAGCGCGCCGCCGGCCGACACCCGGAACCCGGCGAGTGTCGAGGAGCCCAGCAGGTCACGTGCCCCGTACTTTCCGGGCGTCAGCGCTCCAGTGCCGGAACTTAACACGATGCCGCGCAGCGAATCTGCGCCAAGGTTGGCGACCACCAGCGCGGTGCGTGCGCCGTCGCGGCGCAAAAAGGCGACCACTGAGGGATGCGCCGTCGACAGCGGGATGAGCTGGCCGACGGCGAGCGCCGCATGTGACGATCGCAGGTGAATGAGCCGTCGGTGCAGCGCCAACAGTGACTGCGGGTCGGCCGCCTGCGCTTCGACGTTGGCGACCATCGAGTCAGCCGCGAGCGGCTGCCAAGGTGTGCCCGTGGTGAATCCGGCGTGCGGCCCGCGACGCGACCACGCCATCGGTGTGCGAATCAGTTCGTCGGGCTTTTGCCCGGTCATCCCCAGTTCTTCGCCGTAATAGACAAAGGGGACGCCGGGGAGCGTCAGCAGCAGGAACGACGCCACACGCGAGCGGCCCCAGTCGCCATCGAAGGTGCTGCGGGTGCGGGGCTGGTCGTGGTTGCGCAGGAATGGCGACCAGCGCGTGGCGGGGAGTGCCGCCTGTAGCCGGAGTACCGGTGCCAGCACGCCGCGCGCATCACCGGTGCGCACCGCCGCGATCAGGCTGTCGGCGATCTCGAAGGCGAAGTAGCCATCGAGCTGGTCGGGATAATAGCGGAGCAGGGTGCCGGTGCTGTCGAACACCTCGCCGATGGTGAAGGCGGAGGCCTTGGTCTGGCGGACGAGCGCGGCATACTCGCGCAGCACGGTGTGCGTGCCGGGGGTGTCGTCCACCTGCGCGCCGTTCTCCACGAGATACTTCACGGCGTCCAGCCGGAATCCATCGACGCCCATCTCGGTGAGCCAGAACGACGCGACCTTCTTCATCTCCGCGAGCGCGGCTGGCCGCTCGTAGTCGAGATCCGGCATGACCGGAGAAAAGAAGCCGAAATAGTACTCGTCGCGCAGCGGCGACTTGTGCCAGTTGTTGCCGCCGAACCGATTGAGCGGTCCCGGGGTTGGCGAGAACCGGAACCATGACCGATAGGCAGATGCGGTGTCGCTCAGCGCCGACTGGAACGCGGGATGCTCTCTGGATACGTGGTTCAGCACCATGTCCACGAGCACGCGAATGCCGCGCTTGTGCGCCTCGGCGACCAGACGCTTGAAATCGTCGTTGGTGCCGTAGGCGGGCGCGACCCGGTAGTAATCGCTGACGTCGTAGCCATGGTAACTCGGCGATGCCATCACCGGCATCAACCAGAGGCAACGCGCACCTAAACTGCGCGTGCTGCGCGGGTTGCCGTCGTTGATGTAATCGAGGGCACTGATGAGCCCGCGCAGGTCGCCGATGCCATCGCCGTTGCTGTCACGAAATGAACGGACGAAGACTTCGTAGCAGGTCGTACCGCGCAGCCAGGCTGGAGGCTGGGTGCTGGTGGTCGATTGCGCGCGCGCTGCCAGGGGGAAAAGCAGCGCGGCGCAGACGAGAAGGCGGTGACGCACGTCGGTGCTACACGACCAAAGCCCCAGCGGTTAGCTGGTGGCTTCGGTGGCTTCGGGAGCCGCGGCTTCCGGCGCGCTGCGCTTGCCCCAGTGCGAACTGCGCTGGGTCGGCTGGGTCAGCCGGAACAGGCGGTTGGTGTAGAACGCGAGGACGCGCTCCTGCACCGAGGCCCGCGTGTCGTCCGAAGCCGCCTGGAAGGGGGCGTAGCTCTGGGCATCGCCAGAGACCGCAAACCACCACCAGAACTCGCCTTTCGTGCCGCGGCGCTCCTCGATGGTGCACGAATAACTGCGCCCGGAGGCTTCGAACTCGAATGGCTTGATCATCAGTCGCCTGCGTAAGGGTCCTCCAATCTACCTAAATGCAGGGTCCGCCGCCCACATTTAGGGGTCTCCAGCCGAAATACGGACCTTTTGGCCGGAAATGCCACCCCGTGGAAGGGAGTGAGGACGATGACCCGCAAAAGGGGGGGCGGCTCCGTGACCAGGCGACGTGGACCCGCAGGATATTTGGGCGCCTGGCTCGCCCTCGCGGGTCTCGCCTTGGTGCTCACCGGCTGCCGTGAGACGCCACCCACGGAAGTCCCCGTGGTTTGCACGATGGAGTTCCGGTACGGTCTAGGCGTGCGTGTGAAGGACTCGCTGTCCGGCGCGTGGATCGCGTCCGGATCGACCATCGTCGTGCGAGACGGCACGTACGCCGACAGCGTCGTGGTCCCGGCCAACCGCCCAGATCTGGACGCCGGAATCTCGAGTTTCGCCGGCGAACGCGCGGGGAGCTATTCGGTGTCCGTGCGCAGGGCGGGCTACACCGACTGGCTGCAGTCAACCATCGTGGTGACGAAGGACGAATGTCACGTGAAACCTGTCGGCATCACCGCGCAGTTGCGCGCGAAATAGCGGCACCGGTGCCACGCGCGACCCGACCGCGCGATAACGTTTGAGATCCTTCCGGAGCATATCCGTGCCGAAACTGCGCTTGCCGCATCCCCTGGTCCTGCTGCTGCTCTGTGTGCTGGCGGCCGCGGCGCTGACGTATCTGCTTCCCGCCGGGCAGTTCGACCGGCAAGACGACCCCGCCACGGGGCGCACTGTCGTCGTGGCCGGCACGTATCACCGTGTGGAGCCCGCGCCGGTGGGGCCGTTCGCGGCCTTCGTCGCCGTGCCGCGCGGTTTTGTGGCCGCTGCGGAGGTGATCGTGCTGGTGCTGCTGGTGGGCGGCGCGTGGACGGTGGTCGACAAGGCGGGCACCCTGCGTGCCATCGTCGACTGGCTGGTCGGCCGTTTCGGGCAGCGACGCTACCTCATTGTCATTATCCTCTCCCTGGCGTTTGCGGCGGGCGGCGCCATGGAGAACATGCAGGAAGAGATCATTCCCCTGGCCCCCGTGCTGCTGCTCCTCGCGGCCGGGCTCGGCTACGACGGGGTGACGATGGCGGCGATGAGCATGGGTGCGGCCATGGTTGGGAGCGCATTCAGCCCGATCAACCCGTTCCAGGCGGGGATCGCGCTCAAGCTGGCGCAACTGCCGTTGCTCTCGGGCGCCGGGCTTCGCACCGGGATGTTCGTGTGCGCCATCTCCCTCTGGATCTGGTGGACCATCCGCCACGCGGAACGGCATCGTGTGGCGCCCGCCGCAGGCGCCACCGTGACGCATGCCCCGTTCGACGCGCGGCAGCGGGTCATCCTCCTGCTCGTCGCCGCGCCGTTCGTGGCGTACGTCATCGGCGTGCTGAAGTTCGGCTGGGGATTCAACGAACTGTCTGCGGCGTTTCTGGTCGCGGGACTGGCCATTGGCATGGTCGGGCGGCTGGGACTCGAGGGTACGGTGGATGCTTACCTCGACGGCATGCGATCCGTCGTCGGTGCCGCAGTGCTGATCGGCGTGGCGCGCTCCATCTCGCTGGTGCTCGAGGATGGCCGCGTGATCGACACCATCCTCCAGACGCTCGTGACGCCGCTGTCGAGTGCGCCGCGCGCCGTGGCAGTCATGCTGATGGTGCCGGTGCATGCCCTGCTTCACATCCCCGTGAGCAGCGTCAGTGGGCAGGCCGTGCTGACCATGCCGGTGATGGTGCCGCTCTCCGACTTGCTGGGCGTATCGCGACAGGCGACCGTGCTGGCGTATCAGACGGGAGCGGGGCTCACCGAGTTCTGGACGCCGACCAACGGCGCACTGATGGCCATCCTGCTCAGCTTGCGCTGCCCGTTCAACAAGTGGCTGCGGTTTGCCTGGCCGATGATCGTCGCGATGACCGTGCTGGGGGTCGTCGGCATTTTGATCGTGATGTGAGCCTGGCGTGATCAGGAACTTGCCGGAATTACGCGACGTCGAAGATCACCCGTAGTGTGCGAGACCCCTGCGCGCCGACTACCAATGCCTGTTCAATGTCGGCGGTCTTCGACGGGCCGCTGAGGAACCAGCCGCAGGCTGACGTCGCCGGCATCAGGCGCACGGCCTCGTGCATGGTGGGCACCATCGCGTCGAACGGCACCACCAGCACGAGGTGCTCGGGCAGCACGACCTGCGTCCGTGCCTCGAGGTCGGCCGCATCCACATACACGGCCGCGTTCTCGGCCACGGCGAATCGTCCACGCACGATCACCGCACCGTCGCGATCATCGCCGAGCAACGCGGCCAGCGCCTGATCGAGCGACTGGTCGGCGCGCCGCACCACGCCGCGCCCACCGACGGTGCCGAGCACGCGCAGGAACTCCTCGTGCATGTCGGGGCTTCCGGCAGTGGCTGCCGGGGCCGTCAGGGCTGGCGCGGCCGATGCGGGCGGAACGGCCGCCGCGCGGATAGCGCCAAGGATCGCGTCGCGCGCGGTCACGGAAGTCGTCCCTCGCGCCGCATCGACTCGCGGAACGATTCCGTCGGGGCCAGCGGCAGTTCTCTTCCGGAGCGCGTCCACGGATTCCATCGTCCCGAGAGCCACGCAGCCGGAATCCACCGCAGGGCACGCCGTCCCCATCGTCCGGTGCGCGCAAAGTTCCCTTGCGACGAGAGTACCCGGCCGAGCAGTGCGAAAATGGTCGCGTACCCGGAGGGCAGCGTGCCGGCCGCCGCGCTGCGCGATCGCCACGCGAGCAGCTGCGCGGGGATGTCGATGCGCACCGGACAGACATCGCCGCACGAGCCGCAGAGCGTCGACGCGAAGGGCAGGGAGCGATGCGCCGAAAGGTCCACCGCCGGCGCGAGGATTGCCCCAATGGGACCCTGGATGACGTGGCCGTAGCTGTAGCCACCGCTGCGGCGATACACCGGGCAGGTGTTGAGGCAGGCGCCACAGCGGATGCAGTGGAGCGCGCTTCGCATCTCGGCGTCAGCGAGCCGCGCCGTGCGGCCGTTGTCCACGAGCACCACGTGCATGGCCGCCCCCGGCCGCGGCGAGGTGACGTGCGTCGTGTAGGCGGTGACCGGCTGTCCCGTGGCGCTGCGCGCGAGAATGCGCAGCAGCACACCCAGATCGTCGCGCGTCGCGATCACTTTTTCGATGCCGACGCAGGCGATGTGCACCGGCGCGGAGTGCATGCCGAGGTCGGCGTTACCCTCGTTGGTGCAGACCACCACACCGCCGGTTTCGGCGACGATGGCGTTGGCACCGGTGATGGCGGCGTTGGCGTGCAGCAGGGCGTCGCGCAGGTGATGCCGCGCGGCAGCGGCCAGCGCGTCGGGTGACGATTCGCCCTTGGCCGTTCCCATGGTCCGATGAAACAGCTCGCCGATCTCTTCCTTCTTCCAGTGAATGGCGGGAATGACGATGTGCGAGGGTGGCTCGTGCGCCAGCTGGACAATGCGCTCACCGAGGTCGGTGTCCACCACCTCGATGCCGCTCGCTTCGAGGAACGGATTGAGCCCGCACTCCTCGGTGAGCATCGACTTGCTCTTCGCCACGCGTGTGGCGCCGGCGCCCTGCAGGATGCCGAGCACCACCGAATTGTGTTCGGCGGCGTCGCGCGCCCAGTGCACGGTGACGCCGTTGGCCGTGGCCTGGCGCTCGAACTGTTCGAGCAGTTCCCCCAGCCGTGACATGGCGTGCGCCTTCAGGGCGGCGCCCGCCGTCCGCAGCGACTCCCACTCGGGGAGCGCGGTGGCGCGGTCGCGGCGCTCGCGCATGAACCAGAGCGAGTCATCGTGCCACGCGGCACGCGGGGCGTCGCGAAGGAATGTGGCCGCGGCCTCGGGATGGCCGCCGTTCATCGCGTGGCCTCCTCGAGCAGTTCCGCGATGTGCAGCGTGCGCAGGGCCGGGGCACCGCGCCGCGCGATCCCCTCGAGGTGCAGCAGGCACGACGGATCGCTGCTCACCATCACCTCGGCGCCATGCGCGGTGATGTCGGTCAGCCGGTCACGCCCCATCGCGACCGACACGTCGGGTTCGCCGACCGCGAACGATCCGCCGAAGCCGCAGCACTCATCGGGGCGATCGAGCGGCACCAGAGTCAGGCCGTCGAGACCGGCGAGCAGCGTGTGCATCGGCCCGCCCGGCGGTTCGTGCAGTTCGGACGACCCCCCGAGTCGCAGGCCGCGCCGGGCGTGGCACCCGAGGTGCATGGCCACCCGGTGCGGAAACCGGCCGGCGAGTTGCGGTGTGCCGAGCGGTCCGGCGATGAACTCGCAGAGTTCGAACGTCACGCGTGCCGCGTGCGCGCCCTCGTCGCTGCCGACGATCCCCGGCAGATGATGCCGCACATGGTGCGTGCAGCTGCCCGAGGGCATCACGATGAAGTCGAATGCCGCGCTGCTCGCCGCCCAGGTGCTGGCCGCATCGCGCGCGGCCGATACGACCCCGGCGTTGAACATCGGCTGGCCGCAGCACGGCGCATCGAAGGCCAGGCTCACGTCGCACCCCAGCCGCTCGAGCAGCACCATCGTGGCCCGCGCCGCCTGGGGGCGGAGCTGGTCGACGTAGCAGGGAACGGCGAGGGCGACACGCATGCGACGGGAGTCCGGGAGAGGTCCTGAGGAAACATCGGGCGAAAGCGCGCGCGAAACCAGCGGCCGGGCCCGTCTGGCTTTTCTTGACGGTGTCCGCCCCCGGAACGACAATTCGACCGATCGTGTTTCTTTGCCGCGGTTCCCGGGCCGCGGCCCAAGCCACCGTTCGTCGCCCACACGGAGCGTCCCATTCCTGTCACGCAGAGCATCCATCTCGCTGCCGTCGACTGGCTGATCCTCATCCTGTACTTCGCCTTCGTGGTGGGGATCGGGGTGGCGTTGAAGCGCGGCATGAAGAGCTCCACCGACTTTTTCATGTCGGGGCGCAACATTCCCGCGTGGATCTCGGGGCTGGCCTTCCTCAGCGCGAACCTCGGGGCCCAGGAAGTCATGGGCATGGCGGCCTCGGGAGCCAAGTACGGCATGATGACCGCCCACTTCTATTGGGTGGGTGCGGTGCCCGCGATGGTCTTCGTGGGCGTCTTCATGATGCCGTTCTACTACGGCTCCAAGGCGCGCAGCGTCCCGGAATACCTGAAGCTGCGGTACGACGAAAAGACGCGGACGTTCAACGCGTTCAGCTTTGCCATCATGACGATCTTCTCCAGCGGCATTTCCATGTACGCCATGGCGAAGCTGCTGAACCTGCTGCTGGGCTGGAACTTCGACATGTCGCTGTGGATCAGCGCCGCCATCGTGCTGGCCTACATCTTCCTCGGCGGCCTGACCTCGGCGATCTACAACGAAGTGATGCAGTTCTTCCTGATCGTGCTGGGCTTTGCGCCGCTCGTCTTTCTCGGGCTGCGGGACGCGGGCGGCTGGTCGGGGCTGGTGTCGCGGCTCGACCTCGTCGCCACGGGGAGCCACAACGTGGCGGGACAAGCCTATGCGCCGGGCGCGTGGGTGAGCACGTGGAGCCATCTCGGGTCGTCGTCCGCCAATCCCATGGGGGTCGAAGGATTCGGCATGGTCATGGGACTCGGCTTCGTGCTCTCGTTCGGCTACTGGTGCACCGACTTCCTGGTGGTGCAGCGCGCGATGGTGGCCGAAAATGAACAATCGGCGCGCAAGGTGCCGTTGATCGCCGCCGTGCCGAAAATGCTCTTTCCGTTCCTGGTGATCCTGCCGGGCATGATCGCCATCGCACTGACGTTCAAGGGCGGTGCGTCGGGTTTTGCGTTGCCAGTGAAGGGCAATGCGTACGACTACGACATGACGATCCCGCTGATGCTCAAGCACTACTTCCCCACGGGGTTGCTTGGGCTTGGGCTGACGGCGCTGATGGCGTCGTTCATGAGCGGCATGGCCGGTAACGTCACCGCGTTCAACACGGTGTGGACGTACGACATCTACCAGAGCCATATCGCCCCGAAAAAGAGCGACGCGCACTATCTGTGGATGGGGCGGATGGCCACGGTGTTCGGCACGGTGCTGTCCATCCTCACGGCGTACATGGCGGTGCATTTCAACAACATCATGGACATGCTGCAACTGGTGTTCGCGTTCGTGAACGCCCCGCTGTTCGCCACGTTCATGCTGGGCATGTTCTGGAAGCGCACCACGGGGCACGGCGCCTTCTTCGGGCTGCTCTCCGGCACGGCGGCGGCCGCGCTGCACCACGGCCTGACGGTGCCAGTGGGCGCCGAGAGCCTGTTCAAGGGCGGATGGATCGGCAGCGTCCTGCACACATATCCAAGCGAGATGGCGCAGAACTTCTGGACCGCCATCTGGGCGTGGACCACCTGCTTCGTGGTCACCATCCTCATCAGCATGCTGACGCGGCGCACCAAGACCGATGAAGAACTGCGCGGGCTGGTGTACGGCCTGACCGAGCGCCACGCCGAAGGGCACCTGAAGTGGTACCAGCGCCCCATCTACCTGGGCGCGCTCATCCTGCTGGCCGTCACGATCCTCAATGTCATCTTCGCCTGAGGAGGCGCCATGAACCTCGACCTTCGCCTCCCCATCGGCGTCCTGTTTTCGCTCTTCGGCGTGATCCTCGTGGCGTATGGGCTGTTCACGCCCGCCGAGGTGTACCGCCAGTCGCTGGGGATCAATGTCAACCTGTGGTGGGGGCTCGTGCTGCTGGCGTTCGGCGGCGTGATGCTGACATTCGCCCTCCGGGCGCGCTCGGGTGTAAAGAAAACGTGATGCGGCGCGTCGTCGCCTGGGGCGCGGTGGCGTGCTGTCTGAGCGCCAGCGCGCCGTGCGTCGGAGCGCAACGCGTGGCCGTGCCGGCTGCGGCGGCCGTGTTGCCGCCTCCCAACGCCGCCGCCCAGATGACGCTCACCGATTCATCGGTCGTGCTTCGCTACGGTGGCACGACGGTGTTCGCGGCGCGTGTCACGGTGGCCCAGGGGCGTCCGCGCGTCCGGCAACTCGTGGACACCGCCAACGGCAGCATCACGCAGGTGGTGAGCTGGGTGTCGGGGAGCGGGCGCATCGCGGTGCGTGGCATCGTGCACGCGCCGGGCGATGCCTTTGCCGTGGATGCCGAACCGCGCGAGGACGGCGTCCCCATGGTGCGCAACAGCGTCGGGCCGAGCTACAGCCTGCTGAATCGCGGGGTGTATGCGCGCGATCGCGACTGGCTGATCAGCGTCGATTTTCCCGCACGCGTGCGGGTGACGCCGGTGGCGCTCGGCGACTCCGCGGCGTTCGCGGTGGATGCCGACGGCGACGAGGTGACGCTGCGGTTTCGTCCCCGCTTCTACCAGAAGCATCGCGGACTCGCGCACTACGAACCGTGGACGTATGCCCCGTGGCCGGCGTCCGTCGCCGGGTGGACCTCGTGGTACGCGTTCAAGGACAAGGTGACCGAGGCCGACATCCATCGCGCGGCCGACGTGATCGCCGATCGGCTGGCGCCGTTTGGCTACGACGTCCTCCAGATTGACGACGGGTTCCAGCGCCTGCCCATCTCCGTGCCGGACAACTGGCTGCAGACGAACGCGAAGTTCCCCGGCGGACTGGCGGGACTGCAGTCGTACATCGCCGGCAAGCAGCTGACGGCGGGATTGTGGACCAACACGACGTTCCATGATTCCGCGTGGGCCATGGCGCACCCGTCGTACTTCGTGCGCGGCGCCGACGGCACGCCATCGCGCGGCAACTGGGTGGGCTACGTGATGGACGGCGCCAACCCGGCGACGATGCGCGACCTCGTGCTGCCGGTGTATCGCCAGTTGAAGGCGCAGGGCTGGCGGTACTTCAAGGTCGATGCGCTGCGTCACCTGCGCTACGAAGGCTACAACAGCCACGCCGGGTTCTACGCACGCCGCGGCCTCGACCGCGTGGCCGTGTATCGAACGTTTGTTCGGCAAATCCGAGCCGAGATAGGGCGCGAGTCGTTCCTGCTGGCCTCCTGGGGCCCGCGCCCCGAACTGGCCGGCCTCATCGACGCCACACGATTGGGCGACGACGGCTTCGGGTACGGCGGCTTTGCACAGTTCAACTCGTTCAACAACGTGGTATGGCGCAACGATCCTGATCACATCGAGATCCATCAGGACGACGGCTATCGCGCGGCGACCATGACCTCGCTTACCGGATCGCTGCTGATGCTGACCGACCGTCCCGGGGTGTACCTGACGGATCGCGTCGAGGCCGCGCGCCGGACGGCGCCCGTGCTCGTCACGCGCCCGGGGCAGGTGTACGACGTGGACCCGACGCGAAGCAGCAGGCTGTCGATGGTGCAGAATGAAGTGAGCGGCGCGGGGCCGCGTCCGTTCGAAGCCGACCAGCGGCTGCAGCAGACGCTGTTCCAGCTGGACATCGCGCGGCCCTTCGAACGCTGGACCGTACTCGCCCGGGCCACGGGCGCGCCCGAGTCGGTGGCGTTTGCAGACCTCGGCCTAGCGGCGAACCGCCCGCAGATCGCCTTCGATTTCTGGAGCAAGCGCGTGCTTGGCGTCTTCACGGACTCACTGCAGGCCGCGCCCGTGGCCGCAGACGCGGTGCAGGTACTCTGCCTGCGCGAACGCGTGGAGCATCCGCAGCTGCTGGCCACGAACCGGCACGTGAGCTGCGGTGGCGTGGACCTGATCCAGATGCGTTGGGCGGACGATGCACTCACCGGCAGCTCGCGCGTGGTGGGTGGCGACGCGTACGTGCTGTACGTCTCGGAACCCGCCGGGTGGGACGCCGTATCGGTGGTGGCGCCGGGTGTGGCGTCCGCGCTCGGCGAGCGCAGCGAAAGCGGTGGCGTGCGGTGGCGTGCAGTGACGCTCCGCGCGGACCGCTCGCAGCTGGTGGAGTGGACGATTCGTTACCAAAAGTGAGCACACCCATGCGCCCACTCCCAATCTCCGCCCCGCCGTTGCCTGATGAAATGCAGCGGCGCCTCGCTCGCGTGCGCGAGCTGATGGCCGCACAGGATCTTGATGCGTATGTCGCCTGCTCGCCGGACAACGTCTTCTATCTGACGAACTTCGCCAACTACGTCCACGAGCGGCCGTTCATCCTGGTGGTGAAGCGCGATGGCGCGCCGCAGTTCGTGGTGCCCAGGCTTGAGGCCTCGCATGTGCGCACGCGCGCCGTGGGTGACGTGGAACTCGTCGAGTATCCGGAGTTCCCGGCGCCGCCGGGTCACGGGTGGGCCGATAGCCTGCGAGCCGTGATCGCAGCCCACGCGCGGGTGGGGATGGAATCGACCTGCCCGCTGGCGGTGTATGAGGCACTGGCCGCTGCCCGCGTGCGCACCGACGTGATCGACGACGCGCGGCTCATCAAGTCACCGTACGAACTGGGGCGCATCGCCTACGGCTGCCATCTGATCAGCGAGGCGCACCACCAGTTGCTGGCCAGTGCGCGGCCGGGCAAGCCGCTGTTTCAGGTGGCCGGCGAGATGACGGCACTAATGCTGCCGCGTGTCCTGCGCGACAACCCGGCCACCAACATGCTGGCGACGCGCCTCACCTCGGTATTCCAGCCGCCAAGTGTGAGTCATGATCCACACAACTTCACCAACGTGCACATGACGATGGTGGAGGGCGGACCGCACGTGTCCATCGTCAACTGCACGATCAACGGATATGGCGCGGAAGTGGAGCGGACCTGGTTCCTGGGTGCGGTCCCGGACGCGGCGCGGCGGCCGTTCGAGGTGATGCTCGAGGCGCGTCGGCTCGCGCTCGAGTTGACGGTTCCCGGCAACGTGATGGGCGACGTGGACCGGCGCGTCAACGCCGTGTTTGCGAAGGCCGGCTATGGGGAGTTCCTGCTGCACCGCACAGGGCATGGCATCGGGGTCACCGGGCACGAGGCACCGTTCCTGGCCGATGGCTACGAGCACGAGATCGAGCCGGGGATGGTCTTCACGATCGAGCCCGGCGTGTACCTGAAGGGCATTGGCGGCTTCCGCCACTCCGACACCGTGATGACGACGGCCACTGGAAATATCGTGCTGACGGACGGGCCGGTGACGCTGGATGCGGTGACACTTCCCCTGCCAGGAGCCGAATAATGATTCCCATCATTCGCATCGGCGGCGCGCTTCTGATGATTGCCATGGCCGCACGGCCGTTGACTGCGCAGGGCGCGCCGGGCGCCGCGCCTCCGCGCGCGCAGGTGGTGGCGGCCGCGCGTGAGATCATGAAGGGCGCCCGGTACTGCACGCTCGTCACCATCGGCCTGGACGGTCAGCCACAGGCGCGCGTGGTCGATGCCTTCGCACCGGATTCTGGGCTCACGGTCTGGATCGCCACCAACGCCGTCACCAGGAAGGTCGGCGAGATCCGGCAGGATCCGCGGGTGACGATGCTGTACTACAACCCCACAACCTTCGAGTACGTGACGGTCATTGGCAGGGCAACGCTCGTGGACGATGCCGCGCAGAAGGCGGCGCGCTGGAAGCCGGAGTGGAGCAAGCTGTACAAGGACGAGAACCGAGGGACCGACTATCTGCTGATCCGGGTGATCCCCTCGCGTCTTGAAGTCGTCAGTGTGGCGCGCGGGATCAATAACGATCCCGTGACCTGGCGCCCCACCATCGTGGAGTGGCCGTAGGCGACGGCGTTCCCCGGTTGGTTGGAAAGTGCTCAACGCTTCAGGGTTACGGGCGTTCAACATCTTGCTGGCCAAAGGCTTGCATAGCGCCGTGCAGGCGGCCGTCGTGGTGCCGCCGCCACGGTGTTGAGATCGGCCTGAGCGGGACAATTCGTCCGATCCTGCCAGGCTGCCCTATATTTGAAGGGATCCGCAGTCATTGCGGTCGACGTGACATGAACAATGGAGACACGGTGGCGCAGGCAGCACCCGGTCGGCATCGGCCGCAGTCCCTTGGAGAAGAGATCGCCAACAGCGTCAGCCACGGCGTGGGCTTCGTGGCGGCGCTGGTCGCCTTTCCATTCCTCGTGATCGGGGCGCTGCAGCACGGCGCGACGGCCGTGGTCGGTGCATCCGTGTTCGGCGCCTCCATGTCGCTGCTGTACCTGACCTCCACGATCTACCATGCGCTCCCGGAGAACCGGGCCAAGCGGCTGTTCCAGATTCTCGATCACGGGGCGATCTACCTGCTCATCGCGGGGACCTACACGCCGTTCACGCTGGGGGCGCTGCGTGGACCATGGGGGTGGACGCTCTTCGCGATGATCTGGGGGCTGGCCATCTTTGGTGTGGTGCTCAAATCGATGGGCGGCATCAAGTACCACCGGCTCTCTACGGCGTTGTATCTCGCCATGGGCTGGCTTGTGGTGATCGCAGCGAAGCCGCTCTGGCTGCACGTCCCCGGGTGGGGATTGTTCTGGCTGGCCGCCGGCGGCCTCTCGTACACGGCGGGCGTGGGGTTCTACCTCTCGTCGCACCGTACCCGCTACGCCCACTTTGTCTGGCACCTGTTCGTGCTGACGGGTACGGCCTGCCACTTCGTGGCGGTATTGAACTACGCCATGTAACGCTCAGGGCGCGCCGGGCCGCAGTGCGACCCGGATGCCCTGCAGACCACCGGCCATCCCGCCACGATAGCGTGCATCGCCGAAGAACACCGTGGTGTCGGTGCCCGTCATCTCCGTGCGCACGTACGGAAACTGCGACCAGACCAGATAGTTGCGCACCGCAGGGTCCGCGCGCGCACGCTGCACCGCGCCGGAGTTCCAGTCGCCGAGTGCGACCATCTGGTCGTCGAACGTCACGCGCGGCTTCGTGAGCCAGCGCAGTGATCCGAAGTGGTAGCCCCCAGCGGTCTTCACCACGAGGTCGGCCGCCAGCGGGCTGGCGGGGCGTGGCGAGTAGAGCACTTCCCCAATGCTGCTGATCCCGCGTGACTCGGCGACCGTGCGAGCCAGGCGTTCGCCCGCAGCGCTCAGCGCGATCATCAGCACTACGTAGGTGAGGGCTGCGCCGCCGCCTATGCGCGCGATGCGACGCGCGCGCAGCAGGTCAGGGCGCATGACCCGCGCGCCGAGCAGTCCCACGGCGAGTGCGGTCCACAGGTATGGGTCGATGATGAAGAGGCTGTCTCCGCGAAACCACTGGCCGCTGAACGGCATCAGCAAGCGGACGCCGTACGTGTTGAGCCAGTCGAGCGCGGGATGGCTCAGCACGCCGATGATCGCCAACAACAACAGGACGACCGCCGATGCCGGTGTCGCGTCCGGCGTCCGCCGTCGTCGCACCCAGCGATCCCACGCCATGACGAACCCCGCCACCACGAAGGGGAGCAACAGCCAGGCCACCGGCCCGTGCGTCCATCCGCGCCGGCAGGCCAGCGTGGCGTTCCGGTCGCCGAAGGCGGTGATGATATCGATGTCCGGCGCATTGGCCGCGATCATCAGCGTGGCCGCGGCCAGCGGGGTCCGCCGGTCGAGCCCCGTGCGCGCGAGGGTGGCGCCGACCAGCGTATGCGTGACGGGATCCATGCGGGATCAGGGCGTCGTGGTGCGCAGATACTTGTCGTACCACCCCACGTAGCGCTCCAGCCGGTCGCGCACGAACGACGGGCGCGTGATGCCGTGGAACTGCCCCGGATAGACGATGAGCTGCGTGTCGATGCCCTGCGACTTGAGTGCCTGATACATCTGCTCGCTGCCGGCGATGGGGACGTTGAAGTCCTTTTCGCCACCCAGGAACAGCGTCGGTGTCTTGATGCGGTCGGCGTGCCAGAACGGGTACGACACCTTCTCCCACGCCTTGGGATTCTGCCACGGCGCGCCGAGTTCCTTTTCGTACTGGTAGATGTACTGGTCGGAGCCGTACATGGTGGACTGCAGTGCGCTGCCCGCGCCGCTCGTCGCCGCCTTGAAGCGCGTGGTCGTGGCGATGGTGTAGTCGGTGAGGATGCCGCCGTAGCTCCAGCCGCCGAGCCCGAGGCGGTTGGGATCGGCGATGCCCGAGGCAATCACGAAGTCGACGCCGGCCAGGAGGTCCTGCACTTCCTTGTTCCCCCAGTCGGCGAAGATGGACTTCTTCCACGCCTGTCCGCGGCCGCTGCTGCCACGGTAGTTCACGGCGAGTACCAGATAGCCCTGCGCGGCGAGCAGCTCGCGCTCCAGCGAGAACTGGTGCGCGTCCTGACCGTTGGGGCCGCCGTGGATGCGCAGGATCAGCGGATACTTGGTGCCGGCAACAAACCCGGCGGGTTTCACCAGCAGCGCACCAACGGTGAAGCCGTCCTTGTTCTTGAACGAAATGTCTTCGGTGGTGCCGAGTTGCAGCACGGTGAAGAGCGAGTCGTTGACGTGCGTCAGCGCGCGCAGCGCGTGGCCTTCAAGGGCAAACAGCTCCATCGGGCGCGCGGCGGTGGCGGAGCGCGCGACGGTACGTCCGCCGGGCGCGACGTCGATGCCGGTGACGACGCGGCGCCCTTCGAGCGTCTTTGTAATCTGCCCATCGGCCAGCGAGACACTGGCCACGTAGACGACGCGATCGTCGGGGACGAGTACGGTGATCGACTTGCCGTCGGGTGTCCACGTGGGGTCCGACACGTCGCGGTCGAGCGCGGTGGTGAGCAGGCGTGGCGTGCCGCCCGTGCTGGCAATGACGGCGAGTTGCTCCTGATTGTAGGCGGAGATCTGCGGTTCGCTTCCCTGCAGGTATGCGATCTGCGTGCCGTCGGGACTCCAGACGGGCGACCGATCGGGGCCGGTCCACGTCGTGAGCTGCCGGGCCGTCGCACCGGCGGCGGCATCAATGACGAAGAGGTCGCTGTTGTTTTCGCGATCGGGGTCCGCGCCTCGGCTCGACACGAACGCCAGGCGCTTGCCGTCCGGCGACCAGCGAGGCGACGATTCGTCGAAGTCGCCGGTGGTGACCTGCACGACCTTCTTGCTGGCGACATCGATGATGTAGATGTGATCGCGCCGACGGTCCAGGTAGCCGTCGCCGTCTTCCTTGAAGTGATACCGGTCGATGACGAGCGGCTTGGGGTTCTTGGACTTCAGGCTGTCGGGCTTGGCGTCCTCGGGATCGGGGTCGTGCGAAAGAATCGCGAGGCGTGTGCCGTCGGGCGACCACTCGTGGTCGGCCACGCCACCCTTGAACTCGGTCAGCCGCACCGCCTCGCCGCCGGCACGGTCGAGCAGCCAGACCTGCCCCCCCTTCGACTCATATCGCCCGGAGACGAACGACAGGTAACGACCGTCGGGGCTCCATCGCGGGCTCGCCTCGCTCTCCGGCGAACTGGTGAGCCGCAACGTGCGCGACCCATCCCACTTCACCATCCAGACGTCGCTGTCGCTCTTGTCCTTGGTGCTGTCCACGGTGGTGACCGTGTAGGCGATCCACTCGCCCTCGGGGGAAATGCGGGGGTCAGTGACGTCGCGCAGCCGGTAGATGTCGGTGGCGCGTACGGGGCGCGTGCCCTGGGCAGGGAGCGCGCCGCTCAGCGCGACGTGGCACAACAGGATGGAGCCGACGATGAGGCGCATGACTGGCGAATCCTTGGGAGCGGTGAGGACGGAGTAGCGCACGGAAAGATGCGCTGGGCCGGGCGTGCGGGCCACTGCAAGGGAAACCCGCGCATCCGGAGCGAGTCGGCCTGACTGTCGGCGCGCACGGGAAATGGCACTGTTGATGGGTCCCACCCAGTCACGTGACACCCGGACAACGGAGCACACATGATCCAGCGACTTTCTGCATTGGCCATCCTCGGCGCGCTGCTCGCAGCAGCGTGCGGTACCAAACCAGCATCCGACACAACAGTTGGTGGTGAAAGCGCGACGGTGGCGGCGGCCGGACTTGCCGTCTTTGCTCCGTTGCCGTCGCGGATGGAAGTGAAGGGGGAGCCAGTCAACGAACAAAAGATCGCGCTGGGTCGTGCGCTCTTTTACGAGACGTTGTTGTCGGATGGCCACAACGTGTCGTGCAACAGCTGTCATGCGCTCAACGGATTCGGAGCGGACGGACGCAAGGCGTCGCTCGGCTTCAACGGCCGCCCGGGCGGGCGCAACGCACCGACCGTCTACAATGCCGCCGGGCATGTGGCGCAGTTCTGGGATGGACGCGCGGCTGACGTGGAAGCTCAGGCCAAGGGGCCGATCCTGAACCCCGTGGAAATGGGGATGCCCGACACCGCCGCGGTGCTCAAGCACCTGCGTGCGTCGGCCACCTACGCGGCGTCGTTCCGTGCCGCATTCCCCGAGGCGCGCGAGCCGGTGACGTACGACAATCTCGGCAGTGCCATTGGGGCGTTCGAGCGCGGTCTCGTGACGCCGGCGCGCTGGGACAGCTACCTCCAGGGCGACAGCGCCGCGCTGACCGGCGGAGAGAAGGAGGGACTGCAGACCTTCCTGGCCGCTGGTTGCCAGGGATGTCACATGGGGGCGTATGTCGGCGGAGACCGTTTCATGAAGGCGGGACTGGTGAACGCCTGGTTCTCGCAGGCCGACAGCGGCCGCATTGCCGTGACCAAGGATGCCAACGACCTGTTCGTCTTCAAGGTGCCGTCGCTGCGCAACATCGAAAAGACCGGTCCGTATTTCCACGACGGGTCCGTGGCAAATCTGGGCGAGGCCGTGCGCCTGATGGCGCATCACCAGCTGGGGAAGGAAATGAATCCCGCGGACGTGCAGTCGATCGTCACGTGGCTCGGATCAATGACCGGGGAGTTGCCCCTGTCGTACATCGCGTTCCCGCAGAAGCCCAAGTAAGACGGACACAGTGTTCCTGAACAAACGACGGGCCCCGGATTGCTCCGGAGCCCGTCGTGCCGTGCGCTGGGGGACCTTCTGCCATCGCGCTACGGCTTGATGTAGATCCAGCCCTTCGTGGTGGAGCCATCGTTCCAGGTGGCCGTCACGAGGTAGTAACGCCCCTTGGTGAATGAGGTCGTGGCGAGGCGGTAGGTATAGATGCCGTCATCGTCGCTGTCGTCGTGATCGTCGTGCACGGTGAAGACGTTCGTGCCAGAAAAGACGGTGGCGCCGGGCGGGAGTGCGAGGCCGTTCGTCCCTCGGTCCTGCACCAGCAGGTTGCCCTTGGCCGTCACGATCGGGCGTCCATTGCCGTCAACGAGACGGCACTTGACCGTCACCCTGGTGCCCTTTGACACGCCCGTCGCCGTCGATGGCGGTGTGACGCTGTTGCTGATCGGCGAGGCAAAGCAGCCCTGCTGGACATAGCCTGTCAGCGTGAGCGTGCCGTTCACCGACGACATGGCGTAGTTCGCCGGAATCAGCGGACTGATGACTGGTGAGGTCGTGTTGGCACCCGACACGAGCGTGGCAGGCACCAACGTCGTGCAGGTGATCGTGCCCGCGTCCGCCGCCAGCAGGCCGGACACCGTGCACGGCAGCGATGGTACGGTGCCGCCGGTTGGCATGGAGCCTGAGCCAGCAGTGGCCGTAGCGCCGCGTTTGGCAATCGAGACGCTCTGCGTCACCGGCGATGCACCGTTGTAGAAGTTCGCGTCGCCGCCCTGTGACGCCGTCAGCACGCAGCTGCCGGCACCCGTGAGCGACACCGTGCTGCCAGAAATCGTACAGTTGCTCCCTGCGCCGACGCTGTACGCCACCGGCAATCCGGAAGTCGCGTTGGCCGTGAGAGTGAACGACGGATCGCCATAGGTCGCTGACGGCGGCGCCGTGAAGCTGATCGACTGGCCCGCCTTGCTGAGCGCGATGATCAATGCGCCCGAGGTAACGGGGTTGTAGTTGGCGTCACCACCCTTCGTTGCCGTCACGACACACGATCCGGTGCCGATGCTGATCGACAGCACCCCCGACGTCGCGTTCACCGAGCAGGCGCCGGGCGTCGTGCTGGCGTCATACGACACACTGCCCGAGCCGAGCCCTCCCGTCGTGCCGAGCGGGATCGTGCCGCCGCCATAGGTGGCCGTCGGCGGTCCCGTGACCGTCAGTGATCCCTGGCTGGCCTTGTTGATCGTGATCGTAAAGGCCGTCGACGTTATGGGGTCGTAGTTGGTGTCTCCCGCGTTCGTCGCCGTGATCGCACAGGTGCCGGTCCCGCTGGTGATCGACAGCATGCCGGCAGGGCTCACCGTGCAGGCGGTCGATCCCGTCGCATCAAACGTCAGCGCTCCCGAAGAACCGCCGCCGGACGCGGCCAACTGCACCGGGGCATCGCCGAAGGTCGCAGTACTTGGCCCGGTGACGCTCAATGACGACTGCGGGGCACGAGTGATGACGAGCGTGCCGGTCGCCGTGCCTTCGTAGCTGGGATTGTTCAGCGTGGCGACGACGGTGTAACTCCCGCCCGCCGTCGGAACGATCGACGAGCCGTTGTAGGTGACGTTGACTGTGTCGAGCCCGACAGGATTCGTCGTGACCGTCACGCTCTTGGGGTTGCCGTCGTACATCTGGCTGAAGCCGCCCAGGGTGATCGACGCGGATGCCTTGAGTGCCGTGGCGGTGAACGTGCTCGTGGCCGGCGAGAATGTCACTCCCTCCGGCACATCGCCGCCCGTAGTTGGCGTGGCGATCAACGTGTTGGAGCCAGCCTCCGCGCCCAGCGTCCAGCATGCGCGCACGCGGCCGTTGACGTTCGTCGTGGTGGACGCCGTCGTTCCGAAAACGCCGCAGTCCGATGCCGACCCGACCGCATTGTCAGCCGCCACTTGCCCGCCGCCGAGTCCGATGGCCCAGCTCACAGGGACGTTCTGCAGGATGGTGCCGTTGTGCGTCTTGAGCGTGATGAGCGGACGGCAATCTGCCGGAATCGCCGACCCCACCGTGGCCTCGTCGCAGATGACGGCGTTCTGGAACGCGACCGCGGATTCCGTGGAACTCATGAGGCGCGGAGCCGACTTCCTGGCCGCTTCCGGTGCGTTTTTGCCCGGGACCGAGGGCTCCGGCGCGCGCTGGAACTCGGTGGCCGTGCCGCCAACACCACCCGAGAAGTCGACCTGCGTATCCACCGGGCCGAACGGGCTGAACTCCGTGGCGGTGCCACCCACGCCACCACTGAACCGCATTCTGGCGTACAGGGGCTTGGGGAGCACGAGGCTGGCGAGCCTGCCCACCCAGCCGGGCAGCTTGCTTTCGATGCTCGCGATGCCCGAGCAGTTGAGGAAGCTGGCGTCGGCGTCCGGCGTGATCTCGAATCCGTGTATGGCCGACTGGTGGCCGAGTCGCAGGCGACTGCGGACATCCGCCGGGATCGTCGCCGACGGACAGACGGCGACGATCACCTGCGTGCCGGGCGCCAGCGAGTTTCCGGTGCCCGACAGCTGCTGGATTTCGATGAAGCCCGGGTACTTGTCGAGCTTGGTATCCAACACGCCAGAATCGGCCGCGGTGAGCAGCGTCACAGTGATCAGCGTCGGTTCCGTCACCGGGTTGGCCTCCAGCTGGATGCCCGCTTGGCCGTTGCTGGTAACGATCTCCTGTGGCTGGTCGCTCGGAAAGACGAGGAAGGTGTCGGTCGTCAGGCCGGCATAGCACAAAATCGCGTCGATCAGCGTCTGGGACTGCGACGGGTTGGCGAGCGAGGAGGCATGCTTTTGTATGTACGCGGTCAGGCTCTTGGCCTTCTTCTGCGCATCGGCGATGTGGTTTTCCGCCACATACTCACCGATGTCACTGATGTTATCGAGCGCGTCGTGCAGAAACTGGTTGCGCGAACCAAAGACCGTGGTGGCGAGCGTCTTGAGCTGGGGAATGGTGGTGCAGGTGCCAGCGGCGGCCTTGGCGCTCCGCGAGTATGGGCGGACCACTTCCGTGGGTGCTGGCCGGTCGGTACACGACACGAGAACGGTGGCCAACACGACAAGTAGTGCCGCAAAAGAAAGTCGCGCGCGGAGCATGAGCAACGTCCTGGAGAAGGGGTGCAGAAGCTGGCACCGGACAAAATGCCCCAGTTGCCAACCTCAACATCCAATTAACGTGGGTGTTTCCAGTACGTTAAGCAAGGGTAAGGCCTACTCGGGGGGACAAAATGCCCTACACCACCCCCGGGGCCGATATCTGGACTAGGGCGCCGAGCCGACCACCTGACGCCAGCGGGGGTCGCTTTCCAGGCCCTTGAAGTACCACCCCGGGTCAGACCGGAGTCCCTCGGCCTTTCCGGGGTTCGCCGCCACGTACTCTTTCAGCAGCCGGATGGCGTCGTCCTTGTCACCCAAAAGACCGTAAACAAATGCACCATAGAAGGCGGGCTCGCGTGTCTTGCCGGTCTCGGCACTCCCCTCGGACCGCTTGGCCACCCGCCGCGCACTATCGGCCAACGCCGGTTGCTGCTTGGCTGCCCTGGCGAGCACCGCGGCGACCAGCATGTCGTGCACCAGCCGTTCGCCCGGCTGTTGCGGTTTGGGTACCAGCGCCACCGCCGAGTCGGCCAGTTTCCACGCTTCGGAAACATTTGGCGTCACATTCTTTGTGGTCAGCATGTAGAGCTGGCACCGGACCGCGCGTGCGTCGCGCGGGAATCGCTTGCGCGCCTGGTCGCACCATTGCTGCGCACGATCGAACTGCCCCAGGTCGTATGAGGCGTTGAAGAGCCGCGACAGGATGAGGTTGGCGCTCGCCAGGAACTCGTCGGCGTTCAGCGCGTTCTGCGCGGCGAGGTAAACATCCGTTGCCGTGAGCGACGGAACCTGATAGTACAGATGCGACAAGGTGGCGTAGGCGCCGGCCTGGCGACTGTTGATCGTGGTAGCCTTTTCGAGGTCTGCCCGGGCCATCTCCAGTGCCTGCTTGCGGCGCGTCTCGTCGGTCTCGAGCGCCTTCACGATGGCCGGGAAGTAACGCAGGTTGCCGCGCACTTCGTACGCATCGGCGTCGTTGGCGTCAATCGAAATCGCCCGGTCGGCGTGCGCCACGCCGGCGTCCGACCACTTCCGGATGGCTGTCGCATCATCGCCTGCCAGCCGGGTGCGCCGATAGTCGAGACCCGCCTGCCGCGTGGCAGGCTCGGACCACTTGGCGTCCGCCTTTTCCGCCTCGGCGAACAACGAATCGGCGACCGCGAAGTCGCGGTCGCGCGCCTCCACCTCGCCACTGCCGTTGTGGGCCTCGCCGCTCTTCTGGGCCTGCACACCGCGTTGCAGCAGCAGCCACGCGTCCGAGCTGGTGCTCCCCCGCTGGTCCTTCACCTGGATTTCCGCGCCCAACTGCTGGCGAATGAGGTCCGAGGCGTAGACGGTGAGCGTGTCGCGCATAGCCAGCGGATTTCTGGCTGCTATGGTGAAAGCCGCACGCTTGAGCGCCACGCCGCTGGCGTCCACGAGGTTGAGGCTCACCGAGACGTTGTCACCCTTGGGCTCGACTTCGCCGCGCACCAGATAGCCGGCGCGCAGCGCGCGGGCGATGCTGTCGTCGGCCAGGGAGGAGCCACGATACTTCTCGACGCCGTTTTGAGAAATAACCGTCAGGCTTGCCGACGTCCCGAGGCTGTGGATGAGCCCTTCGGTGAGACCATCGGCCAGCGGGCCGAGGCTGGAGTCCTTGCTCGCATCCTTGAAATACAGAATGGCGATGCGGCGCGAGTTGTCGCCCGCGGTTGCCGCGCTGGAGCGGTGGAACGGGCCAAAGCGCCAGACGCCGAGCGCGGCCGCGATGGCGAGCACGGCGCCGACGAGAATGCGTGGCCGCTTCCACGCCGGCGTCGGCGGAGCCTGGTCGGAGGAGAAGAGCGATCCACTCGCCCGGCGCATGCCGCCAGCTGGGGTGCCCGAAGCGACGCGCCGGGCCGCGGTGGCGCCGCGCATGACGCGCATGGATGCCGTGGCGCCGAGCATCTGGCCGAGCATCTCAGCGAACGCTGCCGCCGTCTGCGGCCGGTCGGCCGGCATCTTGCCCAGCACGGCGAAGAGGGCGTCCTCGATTTCCTCGGGGACGGCGCTGCGGACGATACGGATGCTCGGGACGGTTTC
>CANNKR010000015.1 GCA_947504615.1 Gemmatimonadota bacterium
ACCTCATCCACCACGCCTACCCCGGCGACGACTTCTTCGACCTCAACAGCGGCGTCGACGCGGTCATCGCCAAGGGGTACATCGACACGGCCAACCTGTACGTGACCGGCGGCAGCGGCGGTGGCGTGCTCACCGCGTGGATGATCGCCCACACCGACCGGTTCCGTGCAGCGCTCGCATTCTACCCCGTGATCAACTGGGAAAGCTTTGCCCTCACGGCCGACATGGCGCCGACGGCGGTGAACGACTGGTTCCCCGGCTTCCCCTGGGACAACCGCGAGAACTACGCGGGGCGGTCGCTGCTGAACGTGGTGAAGAACGTGAAGACGCCGACGCTGATCATGACCGGCGAGGAGGACTTCCGCACGCCGATGTCGGAGAGCGAGCAGTACTACAAGGCGCTCAAGATGCGCGGCGTGGAAAGCGTGCTGGTGCGCGTCCCTGATGAGCCGCACGGCATTCGCCGCCGGCCCAGCCACGAGGCCAGCAAGCTGACCACGCTGCAGGGATGGTTCGACCAGCACCGCGCGGCGACGCCGTAAGCCACGGGCAAGTGTCGGCCGAGTAGCGGCCGCGAGCGGCCCGGTGGCAGCGGCTCAGGATGCCGCCGCCACCGGGCCGTTGCACACCACTTACATGATCGGCGCCAGCAACTTCTTCAGCCGCCCCATCAGGTCGTTGAAGCGCAGGTCCAGTTCTTCCATCCGCGGCGACGCATTGGCCGTGGGCGCCGCGTCGGCTCCCGAGATGAGCGTCAGGATGTTGGCGTAGTCCGTGCTCAACTCGGGAGGCAGGTCGGCGTGGTCACCCCGCAACTTGTACTTGTACAGCTTCGAGAGAATCGCCTCGAGTTCCACCTTGCTCCGCGCGGCATCGCGGGCCGCGGGACCCCCGGCGGTGATCGCACGCTCGAGTTCGCGCACCCGCACCTGCCCGCGCGCCACTCCAAGCTGAATGTCGGTGAGCCGGTCGCGGGCCCTGATGCTCAGGTCGAACGTCGCCTGCAAATCCGCCGCCGGCACATTCACGCGCGGGTCGAGGCGCACGTCGAACGTCTGCGACTCGCTCCATCCGTCCGCCGTCTTCAGCGTCACCGTGTACGTACCCGGCATCGCCAGCGGGCCCTTGGTGTCACCGGTCACGCGCGCCACGCGCGGCTCGGGGCCCCATTCGTTCACCCCCGGCGCGAGATACGCCGGCGGATATCGCAGGTCCCAGACCAGCCGGTGCATCCCGGGCGTCGTGAGCACGCGCGGCGCACCCACGATCGTCACGGTGGGCGTGCGCATGGACTGGAACACCTCCTCCTTCGTCCCCGCGCCGCCGGGCGTGAAGGTGCGCACGAGTGCGCCGGCGCTGTCGCGGATCTCGATCGTGGCGCCAGCCGTCGGCGCCTTGGCAAAGCGATAGAAGATCATCGCCCCGTCGGGCGGGTTCTCCGGCCAGTCTCCCCCGCGCCCGCCGCCCAGCCGCAGGCGATACGCAGCGCGCGGCTTGAACAGGTGCGCGTCGGCCGCACGCACCGCCGCATCCATCTGGTGCAGCGGCGTCAGGTCGTCCATGATCCACAGCGCCCGCCCCTGCGTCGCCACGATCAGGTCGTTCTGGTGCACCTGCAGATCCATCACCGGCGTCAGCGGCAGGTTCATCTGGAACGACTGCCAGTGCCCGCCATCGTCGAACGAAACGAACAGCCCGAACTCGGTGCCCGCGTAGAGCAATCCCTTCCGCGAGGGGTCTTCCTGCAGCGTCCGCGTCGGATGGTTTGCCGGGATGCCATTGGTGCCGTCCGTGAGCAGCGTCCACGTCGCGCCGTAATCGTTGGTGCGGTAGATGTACGGATGGAAATCGTCCATCCGATAGCGATGAATCACCGCGAACGCCCGCGCCTCGCTGAACGGCGAGAGCACGATTTCGTTCACGGTGCTGTGCAGCGGCAGCCCCGGCGGCGTGATGTTCGCCCAGTTCTTGCCGCCATCTTTTGAGAGGTGGATCGCGCCGTCGTCCGACCCGGCCCAGAGCAACCCTGCCTTGAGCGGCGATTCCTCGAGCGCGAAGACCGTGGAGTAGACCTCCACCCCCGTCTGGTCATAGGTCAGCGGGCCGCCGGGCGGGTTGACGTGCAGCTGCTTGTGCTCTGCCCACCGCGTGAGGTCGGGGCTGATGATCTCCCAGCTCTGCCCCTCGTTGCGGCTCACGTGCACGTACTGCGACGTGTGATACAGCAACTTCGGATCGTTGGGAGAAAAACGCAGCTGCGAGTTCCACTGCTCGCGGAACTTGTATTCCGCGTTCGCCAGCCCGTGCCCTTCCTGCGGCCAGAGCCAGATCTCCCGCTCCTGATCGAGCGTGCGATCCATCCGCGTCACCCACCCCTTGCACGCCCCGTACAGAATGTTCGGCTTGCGCGGGTCCACGATGATCGGCCCGGTCTCACACCCGGGTCCGTTGAACCAGTTCTCGTACGGCGTGAGCCCGCGCGTGGTACGGCTCGGCACCGAGATCGTCGTGTTGTCCTGCTGCGGCGCGTACAGCCGGTACGGAAAGGCGCTGTCGACCGTGACGGTGTAGTACTCCCCCGTGGGCTGGTTGTACTGGGTGCTCCACGTGCGACCGCTCGTGAATGT
Organism: Gemmatimonadota bacterium; assembly: GCA_947504615.1. Classification (GTDB taxonomy): domain Bacteria; phylum Gemmatimonadota; class Gemmatimonadetes; order Gemmatimonadales; family Gemmatimonadaceae; genus PNKL01. The sequence goes on from CANNKR010000015.1 coordinate 2,628, forward strand.
CACATTCGCGCCGCCATCGTTGGACTGGATCCAGATTTCCGGATGGTCGGGATTGATCCACAGCCCATGGTTGTCGCCGTGCGGCGTGGGAATGTTCGTGAGCGTCGCTCCGCCGTCGTCCGACCGGAAGAATCCTTCATTGTTGATGAAGACGACGTCGGGATTCGTGGGATGCGCATTCACGTGGGTGTAGTACCAGGGACGGGCCATCATCTCCGGATCGTCGCCGACCATCTTGAACGTCGCGCCGCGATCCTCCGACCGATACAATCCGCGCAGGTCGCCCTTCGCCTCGGCGAGCACGTACACGCGATCCGGCCTGGCCGGCGAGATATCGAGACCGATGCGGCCGATGAGGTCGGGGAGTCCGTTGGTCAGCTTGGTCCAGCTGTCACCGCCGTTCGTCGTCTTGAACACGCCGCCAGCCGTCGAGCCACTGAAAATCGCCCACGGCTTGCGCTCGGTCGTCCACATGGCGGCATACAGCGTGTTCGGGTCGGCGGGGCTCGCCACGAGTTCGATGGCCCCGGTGCCCGAGTTCACGAAGAGCACCTTCTTCCACGTCTTGCCGCCATCACTCGTGCGGTACACGCCACGGTCATCGCTCGGCCCGAAGACGCTGCCGAGTGCGGCGACCCAGACGCGGTCGGGATCGGTGGGATGCACCACGATGCGATTGATGTGGCGCGATTCCGGCAGGCCGATGTTCTGCCACGTCTTGCCGTCGTCGATGGTCTTGTAGATGCCGTCGCCTACCGACACGTTGCCGCGCACGCCACCCGAACCCGTGCCGGCGTAGACGATGTTCGAGTTCGATGGCGCAACGGCCAGCGCGCCGACGGGACCGACCTTGAGGAAACCGTCGGAGATGTTGGCCCAGGTCTGACCCGCGTCCACGGTGCGCCAGATGCCGCCTCCTGCCGCGCCCATCAGGAACGTGTGCATCCGGTCACGGTAGCCCGTGACGACGGTCGACCGGCCGCCGCGCGTCGGACCGACGGAACGAAAGCGCAACGCAGAGAAGAGCGAGGGATCCACCGTGACGTTCGTGGCCGGCGGTGGCGCGGTCTGCGCCGTGGCGTCGGCCGCGAGCGTCAGCGCGAGGGCAAGCGAGACGACGATCACGGTGGTCGCAGCACGACCGTTGCTGGTGGCGAATCGCATGAGAATCAGTCCCCGGCGTATTTGGTGTCCCAATCTGCCAGACGCGGTACCATCATCCGGTACCACACGGGCGGGAGAAGACAGATGAGAATCAGGGTAAGGTAGCCCACGGGCATCTCGGGGGCGTCGGGATACGGATCGAGCTTCCAGAACGGCACACGCGCATGCTCGTGGTGGGCGGAATGACGAACCAGCGAGTACAGCACCACCGCGCTCATCCGCCGATTGCTGTTCCACGAGTGATGCGGCTGCACCGGCTCACCGGGGCGGCGGCGCAACCCGTAGTGCTCCATGTAGTTCACGACCTCGAGAATGAACTTGGCAAATGCAGCTTGGGCGGCAAACACTCCCACACCCATCCAGCCGGCCGCGGCGAAAAACAACCATGCCCAAACAACCGTCATGAGATATCCACTGAGCATCCGGTTGCGCGGATCCCAGCGACCGATGCCGTGCTGGGTCAGACGGCGGGTTTCAATGCGCCAGGCGCTCAGGTGTCCATCCCACGTGGAACGCAGCGCAAAGGCATACACGTTTTCGCCACGGCGCGCGGTCGCAGGATCCTCCGGTGTGGCCACCCGCGCGTGGTGACCGAACACGTGCTCAATGGAAAAGTCCGCATTGGCGCTCATGGCCAGCACCCAGCGCCCAACGGTGCGCGGGAAGACGCGGTTGGATTGATGCGTGAGTTCATGCGCGACATTGGTGCCGTAGCCCGCCACCAGCAGCCCGGTGCTCAGCACGCCACCGAGCACATGCCACCACTCGCGCGTCGCCCGCGCGGCGAGGATATCCACGCCCGTCGCCCGGAACACGGCGCTGCCCAGGCCGAGGAAGTCGACGCTCGAGACACTCCACGCCAGGCAGGTGAGCAGACCGGCGAGAATCGGGAGCGAGAGGTACAGCGGGAGTTGAATGAGAACCGGATGGCGCACGTCGGGGGTGCTGTAGTCACTGCCCAGCAGCGCATCGCCACCGACCATGAGCACCAGCGCAATCACGAGTCCCGACCACATCCACGGGCCGCCTGTCAGGACCCCCACCGCCACCACCACCGTGAGCATCGGTGTGACATAGAGCTTCAGGTAGGTCATGGTCCTGCAACCTCCACGCGCGGCAGTGGGGAGCGAAAAGCCAACCGGGGCGATCCAAGTATGGAGCGCCCCGGCGCGGCTCGCTATGCGGCGGTTACACGGCAAGCACTCTCTCCGCGGACAGAATGCCCCGCGCTGCTTCGTCGGTGCACCTGACCCCACGGTCTCCAAACGCCCGGGGGATTGGTGCGGTGGCGGGTCTGCACCGCATATTTCCCGCAGGCCGTTGCCAGCGGCCGCCGTCCCGCGAACCGGCCCCTTCACTGGAGCGAATGCCGTCGTGGAATTTCTGAACCTGATCCTCATGCTGGTCGCTGCGTTCCTCGTGTTCAGGAAGCCTGAACGCGAGCGCACCGCCTTCCGGATTCTCGTCGTCAGCTCCCTGCTGATGGTCTTCCTGTTTACCCTCGCGACACGCTCCGGTCTGCTCCCCGGCGTGAACTATTGATATGACCACTCCGTCCAGGGCTTCCGGCGCCGACACGCCGTCCGCCAGGCCCGACGTGGTCTTCGCCATCGTCGCGCTCGCGGTGCTGATCCTCACCGTCGTGCCGGTCGGCACGGCCGTCTTCTACCTCGGCTTCGTCCGGGGCGATTCCCCGTGCGTGATGTGCTGGGAACAGCGCATCGGCATGCTGCTCATCTCGCTTGTTGGCCTCTTCGTGCTGCGCTTCGGCCCAAAGCCGAAGTACGTCGGCATGGCCGTGCTCATCGCCATGTGGGGGATGTTCATGGGGCTGCGGCACATCGGGATGCACGCCGCGCGCGACGTCGGCCAGGGCTTCGCCCTCGAGATTCTGGGTGCCCACACGTATACCTGGGCATTCTTCATCTATTGGATCTGCGCCTTTGCCATGGGCCTCCTCCTGCTCATGACGCGGCCGAAGCACCTCGACGCCCCCGTGCGGACGCTTCGCGGACTCGAGCGGTTCGCGTTCGTCGCGTTCCTGGTGGTCGTCGCCGGCAATGCGGTGCAGGCCTTTGTCAGCACCGGCCCACCGCCCTTCATGGGACAGAGCGACCCGGTCCGCTTCAGCTTCAACCCGAAGTACTGGCACTGGTCGCTCGAGGAATGGAAGCCGCCCCTCAAGTTCGCGTTGCGTGGTCGCTGGGCTGTCGACAAGCCGGACGTCGCCCTGGCCGTGGCCGATCCCGCCGCCGGTCCGCTGGGCGCGCTGCCGATGCTCGCCGTGCGGGAGCGTTCGCCGCTGGCCGCGACGCTGGCTGCGACGCTCAACGGTGCACCCACGGACCTCGCCTTCGACGCGCTCAGTGGGCAGTTCCTCATCACCACGGCCGATGGCGTCTATCTCGCCGACGCTGCGCTGACCAAAGTCACCCGCCACACGATCATCGACATCGGCTATTCGGTCGATCTCGGCCGGTTCGCCGGCGCGGCCTTCCTCGACAAGGGCGAACTCGTCGCAGTCGGCGAAAACAAGAGCTACGTCGTGCTCAAGCCCAACGACAAGGCGAACGCCGACTCCAACTACCGCTACTTCCTCGAGTCGCGCGACCAGTTCGACGAAGTCACCCGCTCGCGCTTTGGCACGGTGCGCGCGCGGCTGCTCTACACGATGTCTGCAGCGTACGATGTCGCCTCGAATTCCATTTACACCCTCACGGTTCCCAACCACCTCGTCCAGCGGCTGGTGGTGTCCCGGTTTGACCGCAAGGACATGACGCTCTCCGAGGAGTTCGTCCCGACACTCGCCAAGGACGCGGGCCTCGCACTCGACAAGGACCGGTCACTCGGCGAGTTCATGGTCACGGGGGCCGCCATTGCGGATGGGCGGATGTACGCCATCAGCGCTGCCTTCAGTACGCTCCTCACCATCGACCTCGCCACGCATCGCGTCATCGCCGCGCACACCATTGCCGGCCTCACGCAGCCGATCGGCATCGCCATCAAGGGGGACGACCTGTACATCCTCGGTGCGGACCGGACGGTGACGGTGCTGCCACTACTCACACCGCCGGCCATCCGTACTGCGCCTTGAGGTATTGCTGCAGGATACTCGCCAGGACATCCGCGAACGCCGCCCGGTTCGCGGCGGTATCGCGCACGCCGGCAAAGTTGCATTCGAGCTGCACGGCATCGGTGAGTCCGCCGTTGAGCGAGCCGTGCCGCACCGTGTTGTAGCCGCCGTTGAAATAACTGTCGCCGTCCTTTGGCGCCGGATCTGACGGGGACGGCACGGCCGGATAGCCTGCGCCGTACAGCAGCGCGCCGAGGCTGGGGGCGCCGCGCAGCAGGACGACATCCGCTGCGCCGCTGCGCGTGTCGTTGACCAGCCGAGCGATGCTCGATTGCCGCATGGCCGCGCCGGACGACAGCACGGCATCCGAGGAACGGAGCTGCGCCGCCGTCAGCAGGTAGCCGATTTCAATGCGCGCCACCGCGTGCGCGTGGCCGTGGAGTTCGATGTACAGGCCGCGCCCGGCGTGGGCGCGCGCGGCGCGAGCGGAGACGCTGTCGAGGTTGTCCTGCCAGCTGTTCCACACCCCGTTGAGCAGGGAGTGGCTGCCCGTGGCCTCATCCAGCTCGCGGTTCCCGTCGAACTTGATGCGATGCAGGTGATTGAGCGCCAGGAATGGACGCTTGCCCGTGCGGCGTACAAAGGCCTCGACGACGAGTCGCGCGAGATCCTCGGTGTTGGCATCGGCGAGGAACTCGCATCCCGCACACGTGCGGTCCGGAACAGTCAGCGGCTTCAGCGACCCGCCGTGCGGCGCGACGATCACCAGTGGCGCGGTACCCGCTACAAACTCCAGAAAGCCGGTCGTGTCCAGCGTGGGCGTCGGCGTGCTCGGCCCAGCCACCGCCGCACCGCCCGAAACGCCGCCGCAGGCGGCGATCGTCAGCCACGGCGCCAATCCCAGCACCGCGAGCACCCATCGCCTTCGTACCGTCATGTTCCCCTACCCGCGCGCTTTCAGCAACGTCCGCGTATACGGTATCAGTCCGCCGGCATCCATGATGCCCTGGCGCGACGCCGGCATCTTCACCTGCGGAAACGTCTTGCCGGTCGTCGTATTCACCACCTGCTCCCCGACAATCTCCAGCTCGTCGCCCTCGCTGGCCTCGATGGCCGGACACAGCACCACCCGGAGCCCGAGGTTGATGCTGTTCTGCAGGAAGATGCGCGATATCGACTTGGCCACGACCGTGACCTCGTACCCCTTGAGCGTCGAGCACGCCTGCTCGCGGCTCGACCCGCACCCGAAGTTCTCGCCGCCCACGATCACGCTGCCGGCGGGAAACTCCTTGGCCTTCAACCGCGCGTTGAACTCGGTGCGATCCGAAAACGCGAACTGCGGTGTCTCCGACGGCAGCACCGTCGCCATGAAGCGCCCCGGATAAATATCGTCGGTGCTGATGTCGTTCCCGAGCGCGATGATGACCTTGGCCATGTGCAACTCCTGCCTCGCGGCGTTAGTGATCTCTCGGATCGGTGATGACGCCCGTGATCGCCGACGCGGCCGCGACGGCGGGGCTGCACAGGTACACCTCGGACTTGGGATTGCCCATGCGTCCCTTGAAGTTGCGATTCGTCGTGCTGAGCGCAGTCTCGCCGTCGCCCAGCGCGCCCTCGTGCACGCCCAGGCAAGGACCACATCCCGAGTTCATCACCACGGCGCCGGCCTTCATGAAGTCCTGCACGTAGCCCTTTTCCATGGCCTGCGCGAAAATCCGCCCCGATGCCGGAAAAACCAGCATGCGCGTCCCCATCGCCACCTTCTTGCCACGTAAAATGTCAGCGGCGATGGCGAGGTCGTCGAGACGCCCGTTGGTGCAGCTGCCGATGACGATCTGCTGGATCTTCGTGCCGGCCACCGCACTGATCGGCTTCACGTTGTCCACCGTATGCGGACAGGCGATCTGCGGCACGAGCGACGACACGTCCACCTCGACCGTGCGGATGTAGCGCGCATCGGCGTCGGGCACCACGCACGTGATCTCGTCCGTCACGCCCGATTCCTCGCGCAGGTAACGCACCGTCTCGGCATCCCCGGGCACGATCCCCGACGTGGCCCCAGCCTCGACGCTCATGTTGCAGATGGCAATGCGCCCGCTCGTGTTCATCCGGCGAATGGTCTCGCCGTGGAACTCGAGCACCTTGTAGTTGGCGCCCTGTGCCGTGAGCGTGCCGATGACGTGGAGAATCAGGTCCTTGGCGCTCACGAACGGCGGGAACTCCCCGGTCACCACCACCTTGATGGTCTCGGGCACCTCGATGTTCACCGCAAAGCCCAGGCTCCACACCGACGCCATCTCGGTGGCGCCAATGCCAAAGCTGAACGCACCCAGCGCGCCGTGTGATGTCGTATGGGAATCGGTGCCGACCACCACGAAGCCGGGCCGCACATACCCGTATTCCGGCAGGATCTGGTGACAGATGCCGCCCACATCCCCACGGATGTCGTGGAACTTGGTGATGTCGTTGGCCGCCGTGAACTCGCGGATCTTCTTCTGGTTCGTCGCCGTCTTGGGCGACTCGGCCGGCACGCGATGATCAAAGATGATCGCGACGCGCGACGGGTCCCACACCGTCGGCGCGAGACCGGTCCCGTCGAACACTTCGAGGAACTGGTTGATCACCAGCGCCGCGTTCTCGTGCGACATCGCGAGGTCCACCCTGGGTTCCACGACGTCCCCGGCCTTGACGGACGGCAGGCCCGCGGCGCGCGCCAGGATCTTTTCAGCAACGGTCATTCCCACAATGGCTCCTGTCAGATGACGGCTTTGGACTTGAGTGCAGCCTGTTCGGCCTCGGTAATGCCCAACGATCCGTAGATCTCCGCGTTGTGTTCACCCAGCGTCGGCGGCGGCGTGTCCACCGTGCCGGGCGTCTTCTCGAACAGCGCCGTCAGCCCGAAGACCTCGACGTCGCCATAACCGGCCAACGGCACCTTCTTCAGTACGTCGCGATGCACCACCTGCGGCTGTCGCAGCGCCGCCTCGAGCCCCAGGATGTCGCCACTCGGCACATCGGCGGCGTTGAGTTCGGTCACCCACACGGCCGTGGGCTTCGTGGCCAGCCTCGCCTCGAGCAGTGGCGTCAGCGCCTTGCGGTTCTTCTTGCGCGTGTCCCGCTCCTGGAACCTCGCGTCGCTCTTGAGTTCGGGCACGCCCAGCACGTCGCACACCGACTCCCACTGCTCCTGCTTGTTGGCGGCGATGTTGATGTGGCCATCCTGCGTCACAAAGGTGCCGCTGGGCGCCGCGGTGAAGTTGTCGTTACCCATCAGCACGGGCTGCTGCTGGCCAATGAGGAGATTGGCGGCCACCCAGCCCATCAACGGCATGATGCTGTCGAGGAGCGCGATATCGATAGACTGCCCTTCGCCTGTACGCTCCCGGTGGAAGAGCGCGGCCATCACCGCGAACGCCGCGTTGAGCCCGCCCACGGTGTCGCATACCGGGAAGCCCGTGCGCAGCGGGCTCAGCCGCTCGTCGCCATTCACGGCCATCTCGCCCGACAATCCCTGGATGATCTGGTCGTAGGCGGGGTTCAGCGCGTCGGGGCCGGTCTGCCCAAAGCCCGAAATGGCGCAGTAGACCAGCCGCGGATTGATCGCCGAGAGCACCGCGTAGCCAATGCCGAGGCGGTCCATCACCCCTGGGCGGAAATTCTCTACCACGACATCCGCATCCTTCACCATGCGCAGGAAGATCGCCTTGCCCTCGGCGCTCTTGGTGTTCAGGGTGATGGATTTCTTGTTGCAGTTCTGCGCGATGAAGCTGGTCCCCATCAGCCGCTTGTTGAGTTCGGGGAGGATGCCGAGCTTGCGCGCGAGGTCGCCGTCCTTGGGATTCTCGACCTTGATCACTTCTGCGCCCAGCAGCGCGAGGTGCAGCGTCGTGAACGGCCCGGAGAGGACGTTGGTGAGGTCGAGAACCTTGATGCCTTCGAGGATGCGCGGGGTCATATGGAGAGTGCGACAGAGTGCGACAGAGAACTACTGAGAACTACAGATGATCATCGGATCGATCGGCCGTTATCCCCGTTATCGGGAGTTCCGCAGGTAAAGCTCACCACTTCAAAGCCTCGACGAACGCCACCTGCTACTGCGGAACTACCGATAACTCCGATAACTGCCGATACGACTGGCACAGCGACTGGCCTAATCGAGAATACGAACGGCATTGCTCAGCAGGCCGGCGTACCTGCACTGATCGGACCGATCTTGTAGACGCACCCGGGAAGATCGCGCGCGAAGAACGTGGCCACATCCCGCGCCACGCCGATCAGGGCATCCAGCTTGATATCCCCACGCACACCCGCGCGTTGCAGCGCGTGCACCAGATCCTCGGTGGCCACGTTGCCTGCGGCTACCTTGGTGAACGGACAGCCGCCGAGTCCGCCGAAACTGCTTTCGATGGACGTCGCGCCTGCATCCAGCGCGGCATATACGTTGGCCATGCCGACGCCGTAGGTGTTGTGGATGTGCGCGGTGATCCTGGCGGAAGGCGCGAGTGCCAGGATGCGCCGCACGTACGCGGTGACCTGCTCCGGATGCGCGTGCCCTGCCGTGTCGGCCAGCGAGATGGCATCGAGTCCCGCGTCCAGGTACGCCGCAACGATCCCCATGACCCGCGCTTCCGGCACCACCCCTTCGAAGCCGCAGCCGAACGCGCTTTGCACGCTCACCTGCACCTCCTTGCCCGCCTTCTTCGCCTCGAGTGCCGTGGCGATGATCCGCGTGGTGGCCTCGTCGGTGCCCATGCCGGTGTTCTTGCGGCTGTGCGTCTCCGACGCCGACACGCCGAGGCAGAACAGCTCCACGCCGCACGCGAGGCCGCGCTCCAGTCCCTTCTCGTTGAGCACGAGTCCCGAGAGCGTCGCGCGTCCGTCGCGCGGCTCCGCAGAAAGCCGCCGAAACAGTTCGTCGGTGTCCGCCATCTGCGGCACCTTCGCGGGATGCACGAAGGAGCCCACCTGCACGATGTCGACGCCGCTGCGAATCAGCCGCCCGAGCCAGTCCAGCTTGGTCTCGGTGGGTACCACCTGCTGCTCGACCTGCAATCCGTCGCGCGGGCCGACTTCATGAACGAGTATGTGCGCCATCGTTGGGTTCCGGTTTCGCGACCCGTCAGAGTTTTCGGGCAACCGCTTCGGCCATCTCCAGCGTCTTCGCACTTCCACCCATGTCGTACGTCCGTACCGTCCCTTCCTGAATGACCGCAGCGACGGCCGCCTCGAGCTTCGCCGCCTTTTCCGTTTCACCCAGCCACGCGAGCATCATCTTGGCCGACAGGATGGTGGCAATGGGGTTCACCTTGTACTGGCCGGCATACTTGGGCGCGCTGCCGTGGCTTGGCTCAAACACGCCGAGCGTCGCGCCGATGTTCGCCGAGCAGGCGAAGCCGAGGCCGCCGACCATCTGGGCCGCCAGGTCGCTGATGATGTCACCGAACAGGTTGGTCGCCACGAGCACGCTGTAGCTCTTCGGGTTCTTCAGCAGCCACATGGTGATCGCGTCGACGTTGGCGTCGTCCATCGCGATATCGGGGAAGTCCTTGGCCACGCGCTTGCCGATCTCAAGGAACATCCCCTCGGTGGCACGCACGACGTTGGCCTTGTGCACGACGGTGACCTTCGGGTACCCGTGCGCCCGCGCATACTCGAAGGCGGCGCGAATGATCCGTTCGCAGCCTTTCTTCGTGTTGATCTTGCAGGTGATGGCGAACTCGTCACCGGGCGTGTCGGCGAAGTGTGCAAAGGGCTTGCTCAGCTTGCCGAGCGTTGCCTTCAGTTCGTCGGGGACGGGACCGAACTCGACCCCCGCGTAGAGCCCCTCGGTGTTTTCGCGGAAGATGACGAGGTCAATGTCTTCCTTGTAGTTGAGCGGATTGCCCGCATACGCCTTGCACGGGCGCAGGCAGGTGAACAGGTCGAACATCTGCCGCATGCGCACGATCGGGCTGCGATACGAGAGGCCCGTGCCCTGCAGCGCGGGCATCAACTCCGCCTCGGCGTCTTTCGCCGGCTTGGACGTGATGGCGCCGAACATCGCGGCGTTGCTCGCCTTCAACAGGTCGATGGTGCGCTGCGGGAACGACTCGCCCTCGGTGCGCCAGCATTCCCATCCGATGTCGCCGTGGGTGTACTGCGCGTCGAAGTGCAGGGCGTCCAGACAGATCCTCGTCGCCTCCATGACTTCAATGCCGACGCCGTCACCCGGCAACCATGCGATCTTGTATTGGCTCACGACGATCCCCTCCGCTCCCCAGGAGCGCTCAGTCAGTGGGCGTCGGCTGCCCCACATGTGCCGACCCCCGGTATGGAAATGCACGGCAAGGTTTTCGTGCCTGCGGGGGACCGGTGTCGAACCCGGCGGGGGTGCCCCTGCGGAACTTTACGAATGGGGCAGAGGAAATTCCATTAGGGTATACGTCGACTGGTGTAGGGGATTTCAGGGTGTTTGGTAGGGATTTCCGGATTGTCGGCGAGTGGGTGCATGGGCACGTTTCAGTCCATTACCTCGTGCGCGCCCCCACGACCGAATGCGCCTGCATTTCGCTTGCTGATTTTTTGAGCGCGGCGAGTCGTTGTCAGCCGGAGTTTACGTCCGCGTTGCGTGGACGTTCTCCCTGTTTCACTTCACCTTGGCGAGGACCCACTTCATGTGGAATCGAGTACGGCACAGCATCCGCTGGTGCCTCCCCCTGCTGGCGCTGGCATCCGCTGCGTCACTTGGCGCCCAGCAAGGCACCGGCACGATCACCGGGACCGTGGTCGAGCGCGGGTCCAGCCGCCCCATCGAGGCCGCACAGGTCACGGTGGTGGGCACCCGATTGGGCGCCGCCGTGAACGGCCAGGGCGCCTTTTCTATCCGCGGCGTGCCACTGGGCGCGCACAAGGTACGGGCGCAGTTCATCGGATTTGAGCCCGTCGAGCAGGCCGTGACCCTGACCGCCTCCGGCGCCACGGTCGCCTTCCAGCTCACGCGCACCGCGTACGCGCTCAGCGGCGTCGTGGTCACCGCCACCGGCGAAGAAAAGCGCCGCTCGGTCGGCACGGCCATGGCGACGATGGACACGATGTCGATCGCGCGCACGGCCGCGTCCAACCCGCAGCAGCTGCTGGCCGCGGCCAGCACCGGCGTCAGCGTGCTCGCCAACTCGGGCCAGCCCGGCGCCGGCGCCACGCTGCGCCTGCGCGGCGTCAACAGCGTCAGCCAGGGCAACAACCCGCTCATCTACATCGACGGCGTGCGCGTCTTCAACGGCAACGGGCCCGTCGCCACCGGCGGCGGACAGCAGTCCTCGCCACTGAACGACATTTCGCCCGACGACATCGACCATATCGAGATCGTGAAGGGCCCGTCGGCCACCACGCTCTACGGCACCGAAGCCTCTGGCGGCGTCATCCAGATCTTCACCAAGCAGGGCAAGGGCGGCGGCCAGCAGTGGACCGCCAGCATCACCTCGGGCTTCAACTTCCAGGGCCATGTCGGCTCCAAGGACGATGAGACCGGCATGTGGTTCAACAAGTGCCGTGGCCCCCTGAACGTGAACGGCAACGGCGTGAAGTTCGAAGATCCTTCGTGCCCCGCCAGTGGCAGCTGGCTCAGCAACGGCCCGATTGAGCGTATTAGCGTGAACGTGCGCGGTGGCTCCACGGGCGGTACCACGTACTACGTCGGCGGCAACTGGGACGACGAAAAGGGCACGCTGCCCCGGAGCGGATTGCACAACCGCGGCCTCCGCGTCAACCTCGGCTTCATCCCGGCCAAGTCGTTCAACCTCACCATCAACTCGTCGCTGGCGCAAAATGCCAGTCAGGGCTTCGCTGACGGCAATAGCGCCGGCGGTGCGGGCCTCAACATCTCGCGCGGCACCAACTCCAACTACAAGGGCACGGGCTGCGTCGACGCTACCGCCACGTGCGTGAACAACGGCGATCTGTTCCGGTCGGACGTCCTGAACACGACCGTCCACTTCATCACCGGCGCCACGCTGACGTACCAGCCCACCGAGCACTTTTCCAACCGACTCGCGGTGGGCTACGACAACAACAACGCCGAAGTCAACTACGTGGTGCCGTTTGCCAACCTGCGCCTTCCGCTCGGCGCCATGTGGCAGACGCTCTGGCATCGGCAGATGATCACAGCCGACCTGTCGAGCACCTATCGCCGCGCGCTCAGCGACGCATGGTCGACCTCCTCCTCGGTCGGCGCCCAGGTCTTCGATAGCAGGCTGTACTCCACCTCACTGGAAACGGACAACTTCTCGGGTCCGGGCTACCCGACGCTGGTCAGCGGCTCCACCCGGCTGATCAACGACGTGAACAGCCAGCGCGTCATCAACGCCGGTTTCTTCGGACAGGAGATGATCGGCTGGCGCGACATCCTGTTCGTCACCGCCGGCGTGCGCATTGACGGCAACAGCGCGTTCGGCAAGAGCTTCGGCCTGCAGACGTATCCCAAGATCAGCGCCTCGTACGTCATTTCGGACGAGTCGTTCTGGCCCCGGCAGTACGTGTCGTCGCTCAAGCTGCGCGCCGCGGTTGGCTCGTCGGGCAAGGCGCCGGGCGCGTTTGACGCCGTCCGCACCTGGGACCCCGTCGCCGCCGAGAACGGCAAGCCGGCCGTTGCCCCGAACCAGCTGGGCAACGCAGACCTCGGCCCCGAACGGTCAAGGGAAATCGAGCTCGGATTCGACCTCGCCGCACTGGATGGCCGGATCAACCTGGCGTTCACGCACTTCCAGCAGCAGACGCAGGATGCCCTGATTCCGGTCATTCAGGCCCCGTCGATGGGCTTCAGCAGCAGCCAGCTGATGAACGTGGGTACGCTGGATAACGCCGGCAACGAGATCACGCTCTCGGGTGAACTGATTCGCCGCGACAACGTGAAGCTCTCGGCCAAGGTCGGCATGACCACGCTCAACAGCAACGCCGTGAATGTCGGGGGGCAGACGCTCACCATCTTCACCAACGGCCGCACGTATGTGCAGGCCGGCTACCCGGTACCGTCGTACATGGGCAAGCGGGTGACCAATCCCGACGCGATCGCCGCGCCGGTGTACGAAGCGTTCGGGTACATCGGGTCGGTGTTCGCCACGCGCACGTACAACCCGGGAATCACGCTCCAACTGTACAAGAAAGTGACCGTGGAGGCACTGGGTGAATGGCAGCTCGGCGGGCACAACTTGAACGCCACCGGCTACCAGAACGCCAACCTCCGCGTCTGGCGTCCCTGTTTTGCGGCGCAGGCCGCACTGACGAAGGCCGCCGCCGGCGACTTGTCGGAGCTCGGCAGCTTCACGGCGATGGAGCGCGCTCGGTGCACCATCAACACCGCCGAACGCGACTATTCGCTCTGGGTGGAGAAGTCCGACTTCTTCAAGCTGCGCAGCATTTCGGCGACCATCGACTTGCCCGCCCGATACCTGCGCGGCGCGCGCAACGCCTCGCTCACCATCGCCGGGCGCAACCTCTTCACCAAGACCGATTATACGGGCTTCGACCCAGAGAGCGCGGACAAGACGGACAACACCTTCGGGCGGCGCGACTACTACACGTTCGGGCCGTACAAGACGTTCATCATGACCCTCCGCGTGGGATTCTGACCATGACCAATACCTCACGCTTCCATATCATGCGCGGCGCTGCGGCGCTCGCGTCCACGGTGCTGCTCGCCACGGCCTGCGAGATGGCTGTCACCAACCCGGGACCCATTCCGGACGCGGCGCTCAACACGACACTGGCCGTCCCTGCCATCGTCAACGGCATGTCGGGAGACCTCTCCCTCGGCCTTGGCGGGATCGTCCTTCGCAGTGGCCTGGCGTCGGGCGAACTCACCGCCGCGGGCAACTTCGCCGATGAAGGATTCTTCTACACCGGCACCTTCACCGGGCTCAACGCCAACACCGATTGGGCCAACATGCAGCGCGCACGCTGGACATCCGAGTCAGGGCTCGAGCGCATGAAGACCGTGCTCGGCTCTGCGTTCGAGACCAACGGCGACACGCCACGCGCATATCTCTACGCCGGCTTTGCGAACCGCCTGCTTGGCGAGATGACCTGCACCGCCGTCATCGATGGGGGCCCTGCCCAGAGCGACAGCGTCTATTTCCAGCGCGCGGACTCCTTGTTCACGCGCGCCTACACGCTGGCGACGGCCAGGAGCAACACCTCCGTGGCCAACGCGGCGCTCGCCGGACGGGCGTCCATTCGCGCCTGGCTCGGCAACTGGACGGGCGCGGTGGCCGACGCAGCGCTCGTGCCGAACAACTTCCTGTTCAACGCCATCTACGGCATCGGCACCAGCCGCGAAAACCTCTACATGGCGGAGCAGACCATCACCCGCCGCGAAGTGACCGTGTGGGGCACGTACTGGGCCACACAGTCCAAGCTGGATCCCCGCACGCCGTGGGACACCGTGAAGACCGGCTCGACCCTCACCAAGGGTCAGGATGGCAAGACGATCTTCTTCCGGCAAATGAAGTACCTCGCACTGGGCTCATCGGTGCCGCTGGTAAAGGGCGCGGAGATGCTGGTGCTGCGGGCGGAATACGCGCTCCGCAGCGGCGACATCGCCGGCATGACCACGCTCCTCAACACCGCGCGCGCCCAGTACACGGGCCTCGCCGTGCTGACGGCGCCAACGACCACGGCGGCCGCGTGGACGCTTTTGCAAAGGGAGCGTGGCGCGGTGCTGTGGCTCGAGGCACGGTCGCTGTGGGACATGCGGCGCTGGAACGCCGAGGGCACCAGCACGTTCCTCACCGGCCGCAACAAGTGCGTGCCGGTCAGCGACAACGAGTACGCCTCCAACGCGAACCTGCGTAAGTAGCAGCAGCAGTTTGGCAGGACACGACGGGCTCCCTCGGTACGAGGGAGCCCGTTGTGCGTTCGCGGTCGCGTTCAGGCAGTTGGCGCACGCTTGCTGGCCGCATCCGCCAAGCGCTAGAATCCCCTGCAGCCCCTTTCGCGTCCGTCACCCTCCGACCTCCGGTTGCTCATCATGATGGCCCGTACCGCCCGGACGCCGGAGGCGCGAGGATTGCTGCAGCAGCCCGCGCACACCGCCGTGCGTGCCATCGCGAGGGCTCGGCTGGAACACGCCGTCGAAAAAGCGGCCCCGTTGCTCGTCGTCGTTGACCGCGATGTGGCCACGACCATTGCCAATGAAGAGGTGCACGGATTTCGCGTGGCCGTTCGCCGCCTGCGCAGCTGGTTGCGCGTCTGCGACGACCTGTTGCATGACGACCTGGCACGTTCGGAACGCGCGGCCCTGCGCCGCATGGCGCGCCGGGCGGGCGCGGCGCGCGATGCGCAGGTGCAGTGGCACTGGTTGACCGAGCCGGCGGAGCCGATGGGAGCGCCCGCCGCCCGCGCCGCCCGATGGCTGGCCGGTGAACGACTGGCCGAATACGTCGTCCAGCGTGAACGGCTGCAGCGCCGTGCGGCGGACCGCTGGCCGCGGCTGACCACGAAACTCGCGGCCGCGCTCGGCGCCGACCGCGATATCCGCGGCGACGCCGAGGCCACGGACCCCGGTCACACCCTCGCCCGGCACCTTGGCCCCGCGCTCACGCACGACCTGGAGCTGGCGCGACGTGCCCTCGATCGCATCGAACACCCCACACAGGTGGCGGCGATCCACCGCGCCCGCATCAAGGTCAAACGCCTGCGCTACCTGCTCGACGCCGTGGAGCACCGGTCGCCGCACCGCACGGCGGCGCTCAAGCATCTGCGACTGCTGCAGGACGCCCTCGGCGATTTGCGTGACGCGCACGAGCTCTCGACGCTGGTCACCCCGCTGATCACGGGACGCACCGGAGGGCGCAGGCCCCTCGAGCGCCGCCCCGCATTGCGCGACCTGCGGGCGTTGCGCGCCGCCCTGCGCCGACGGGAACTCGCCGCCTTCCGCCACTCCCTCGACCTCGCCGGTTCCCTCGAGGTGGAGCGAGCGTGGCAATACATCGCGTCGCTTGCCATACTGCTGATGGCGCCGCCCGCAGGCGGCGCTCCCACTCATCGCCCGGCTCATGCGCGTTCTGATCGTTGAGGATGACCGCCAGCTTCGACACGCCGTCGCCCGCGGGCTGCGCGAGGACTCGTATGCCGTCGACCAGGCCGCCGATGGCGAGCACGCGCTCGAACTCGCCGCCGCGCACGAGTACGACGCGATCATCCTCGACATCCTGCTGCCCAGCGTCGATGGCATTGAGGTCTGTCGCCGGTTGCGCCAGAGTGGAAACGTCGCCCCCATCCTGATGCTCACCGCACTCGACGCCGTGGAAAATCGCATCGCCGGCCTCGACGCCGGTGCCGACGACTACCTCACCAAGCCGTTCGATTTCGGGGAACTGCAGGCGCGCCTCCGCGCGCTCACCCGCCGCCGCGGTGAAGTGCTCGCGCCGGATCTTGTCATCGGCGACCTCGTCGTCGATACGCGCCGCCATGTCGCCCGGCGCGGCGATCGCGAAATCTCGCTGACCGCCAAGGAGTTCGCCTTTCTCCAGCACCTCGCCCGCAACGCGGGGCGCATCGTCAGCCGCGCCGAACTGATGGCGCACGTGTGGGACGACAGCAAGGAGTCGTACTCCAACATCATCGACGTCTACGCCAGTCGCCTGCGCCGCAAGATCGACGACGGCGAGCGTGTGCCGCTCTTCTCCACGCACCGCGGCGCGGGCTACCTCCTCGACGTGCCGCGCCCCGCGCCGGCGCCCGCGCCCGCTCGGCGGCGGGGCTAGCCCCATGGCGCTCTGGCCGGCGTCGCTCCGCGCCCGCCTCACGCTCTGGTTTACGCTCGTCCTGGGCGCACCACTCATTGCCTTCGCCGTCGGGTCGTACGTGATCTTCTCGCGTACACTGCTCGACCGCACCGACCACTTTGTCGCCGATGCGCTGACCGCCTTCTCCCGCGAACTGTCCGCCGAGCGCCGGTTGCTCCCCAATACGGTGACCGCGGCGCAGAAAACGGTGGAGGAAGTGCGGTTCCGCAACCTGCAGATCGTCATCCTCGACTCCACCGGCCGCGTCCTTGCGCTCGGCGCAGAAGCCCAGGAGCCAGCCACCAGCGGCGACCGACGGCCGCTCGACGTCAGCCAGCTGGTCGTCGCGCTCCGTCGGCTGCCGTGGGAACCCACCACGCAGACGCTCCCCGACGCACAGGGCGGATATCGCCTGCATGCCCGCCCATTCCTCCTCGACCGCACCCCGCTGCGCATTGCCGCCGCATACCCGCTCCACGACGTCGAGTCCATTCTCGATCGCATTCGGCGCACGTTCGTCATCCTCATCCCGCTGCTGTTGGCCAGCGCCGCGGCGGGTGGGTACTTCCTGGCGCGACGCAGCCTTTCACCGGTGGCCGCGATGGCCGCGCGCGCGTCGCTGATCAGCGCCTCCACGCTCCACGAGCGCCTCCCCGTCACCACCCCGGGCGACGAGCTCGGTGGTCTGGCGACTGTCGTCAACGACCTCCTCGACCGACTCGAGCGGTCGTTCCTGCAGCAGCGCCGCTTCATGGCCGACGCCTCGCACGAGCTGCGCACCCCCACCGCCATCCTGCGCACCGAAGCAGACGTCACGCTCTCCCGCACGGCACGTTCCGAAGAGGAATACCGCGCGTCGTTCGGCGTGGTGCAGGATGCGTCGCGCCGTCTCACGCGCATCGTGGATGACCTGTTTCTGCTGGCGCGCGCCGATGCCGGCCATCTGGTGGTGCGCACCGAGGATATCTACCTCGACGACATCGTGCTCGACGCCGTGCGCGGCATCCGGCCGATTGCCGACCAGCGCGGCGTGCGCGTCGAACTCCACGGCATGGTCGAGGCGCCGGTGCACGGTGATCGCGACCTGCTGGGACGACTCCTGCTCAACCTGCTCGACAATGCGGTCAAGTTCTCGCCGGCCGGCGGCGCGGTGGACGTCGACCTGTCACGCGACGGCGGACGGTGCGTGGTCACGGTCACCGACGCCGGGCCGGGAATTCCCGTGGATGCGCAGGCGCGCATCTTCGAGCGCTTCTTCCGCGTCGACGCGGCCAGGTCACGCGTCGAGGCGTCGGCCACCAGCGGCGCCGGACTTGGGCTTGCCATTGCGCGCCGCATCGCCGACGCACACCGCGGCACGCTGGACCTCGCCGAGTCGCAGCCCGGACGCACGACCTTTCGCGCCACCCTGCCGGTGAGCCCGCCCAACCAGCGGGCTTAGCTCCCCCGGATAAACGTCCCTTCGCGCAGGTCGCGCAGCGCCGTCTCCAGTTCGGCCTTCGTATTCATCACGATCGGACCGTACCACGCCACGGGTTCCCTGATTGGCGCGCCCGCAACGAGCAGGAAACGGATGCCGCGTTCGCCCGCCTGCACCGTGACTTCGTCGCCGCTGTCGAACAGCACGAGCGACCGGTTGCCCGTCGTTTCGCGCACGACCCGCTCATCGGGACCTTCCTGTTCCGTCAGCACGCCGAACGGCGCCGACGCACCGCGAAAATCGCCGTCACCGTCAAACACGTAGGCGAACGCGTTGCGGTGGGTGTCCACAGGCAGCGACTTCCGCTGGCCCGGAGGGACCCAGACGTCGAGGTACTGCGGGTCGGCGGCGATGCCGTCCACCGGGCCGCGCTTCCCCCAGAACTCGCCGCACACCACGCGCACCGACGTCCCATCGTCATCGGTGACCTGCGGGATATCCGTGGCGCCCACATCCTGATACCGCGGCGCGGTCATCTTCAGCGCCGACGGAAGATTGGCCCACAGCTGGAAGCCGTGCATCCGTCCCTGCGCATCGCCGGTAGGCATCTCCTGATGCATGATGCCCCGCCCCGCCGTCATCCACTGGACGTCGCCCGCGCCCAGCGAGCCCTGGTTGCCCAGGCTGTCACCGTGTGCCACGGTCCCCGCCAGCACGTAGGTGATCGTCTCGATGCCGCGGTGCGGATGCCACGGGAATCCTGCCAGATAGTCCTGGGGCCGATCGCCGCGGAAATCATCGAACAGCAGGAAGGGGTCGGTTTCCGAGGAATCCCCAAACCCAAAGGCGCGGCGCAGCTTCACCCCGGCACCTTCCATGGTGGGCACCGACTCGATGATGCGTTTCACGGGCCGAACAGACATGGCAACTCCTGGCTGGGGGGCGCTCCGTCCGTAGGCTAGCGGGGCACGGCCGATGACGCAAAGGGCCCGGCCGCACCGAACGGTCTCGCCGCCTGGGTACTCCGGTGGATTCCGCCGAAATACTTCCGTGGTATTCGCGCTCGCCCTGCTCTGGTTCGGGCGCTAAGCTCACTCCATGACACACGACGTCCGCTGGGCTTCGGTGGCCACCTTCGCCACGGGATTCGAGGCTGACCTCGCTCGCGCCACGCTGGAGTCCGAGGGACTGCTCGTGCTGATCCGGGGGCCTCAGGTCGGACTCTTTGGGGCCGGCTTTCAGGGCACCGTGGGCGGTGGCGTGGAACTCCTCGTGCCGTCCCCCGAGTTGGAGCGTGCGCGCGCGTTGCTCGACCGCGACGACTGACGTCACGCTTCCCGCACAGTGTCGCGCGGCGCATCTTTCTGTGCATGACAAATCTCGGAACTGCTCGCTCCATGGTGTTGGCGCTCTGCATCGGCGCACCCTCGCTCTCCGCCCAGTCCCCCGCCCTGCGCATCGAAGGCGCCGGCCAACCGGCCACGTCGCTCACGCTCGACGCGCTGCGCCGATTGCCCACCGACACCGTCAGCTTCTCGGCGCATGGCGCGCCGGCCGTGAAGTATCGCGCCGTGCGCCTGAGCGATGTGCTCGCCGCCGCCGGCCAGTCGCTGGATTCCATGCACATTGGCCATGAGGCGCAGGTCGTGATCGTCGTCGCGCGTGACGCCTACCTCGCGGTGTTCTCGGCGTCGGAACTCGATCCCAAACTCGGCCCCACCCGCGCCTGGCTCGCGTTCGAACGCGGGGCGGGACCATTGACCGCGGAAGAAGGCCCGTTCCGTCTCGTCGTCCCCACCGATGCCAAGGCGTCGCGCAGTGCGCACCAGGTGACCACGATTCGCGTCATACACGCCCAGCCACCAGCCGCCAAGCCGTAGATGCGCAAGCTCCCCACGCTCGAGACCGACCGGCTCGTCCTCCGCCCATTCCTCCTCAGCGACGCCACCGTGGTACAGCGACTGGCCGGTGATCGTGCCGTCGCTGACACCACGCTCACCATTCCCCACGCGTACGTCGACGGACTCGCGGAACAGTGGATCGTCGGACACGAGGGCGCGTGGACACGCCACGAGATGGCGGTGCTTGCCGTCACCGAGCCCGAGTCCGGGCTCGTCGGCGCCATTTCGCTGCGTATTGAACTGGCGCAGCAGCGCGCCGAGCTGGGCTACTGGATCGGCGTGCCGTTCTGGGGCATCGGATACGCCACCGAAGCCGCGCGGGCCATGGTGGCGTTCGGGTTCCAGAAGCTCGGGCTGCATCGCGTCTACGCACAGCACTTCACGCGCAACCCGTCATCGGCACGCGTGATGACCAAGATCGGCATGCGCCACGAGGGAATCCTGCGCGAGCACTTTTTCCGCTGGGGCCAGCCCGAGGATGTCGCCGTCTGGGGACTCCTGCGCCACGAGCTTCCCTGAGCATCTCACAGCGGCCCTGACGCCGCTGGCCGAATCCCCCGCGCGCACGGTACGTTCCTTCAGCAGTGCCCGTCTACGCCCCCCGGAGACACTCCCGATGGTGCACATCCACGAAAGTCCGAGCGGTGGCATTCCGCGCAAGCCGCGGGACAACGAACTCGACGTCTTCGGCGTCACGAGCGTCGGCCGCGTGCGCACGCAGAACCAGGATCACTTCCTGATCGGGTCGCTGCACAAGCACCTCGCCATCCGCCACACGAGCATCCCGCTGGAGAACCTGGCGTCCGGCGACACCGACCGTCTGGCGTTCCTGGCCATGGTGGCCGACGGCGTGGGAGGAACCGCCGGAGGAGAGGAAGCGAGTCGCCTCGCCCTCGACGACATCACAGCGTACATCACGCGCTCCATGCACTGCTACTACTCGGCCAACCCCAACGACGACGAGGAGTTCGTGCGGGTGCTGCAGGAAGGGGCCATGCGCGTGCACG
The DNA here is from genome assembly GCA_947504615.1 of Gemmatimonadota bacterium. Taxonomy (GTDB): domain Bacteria; phylum Gemmatimonadota; class Gemmatimonadetes; order Gemmatimonadales; family Gemmatimonadaceae; genus PNKL01. Next base: position 23,951 of record CANNKR010000015.1, read on the forward strand.
AACGCATCACGGAGCACGGCAGCGTGCACGAACAGGCCGGCATGGCCACCA